>NZ_JBTIXF010000003.1:0-189553 GCF_055793945.1 Plantactinospora sp. A48
TTACCCAGACCTGCGGGAGGACCTCCCCCTTGCCTTTACACCGGGCGGCCTCCCCCCCGCTACTCCCCCCCCGGTACGGGTCGGCAACCGGCTCGGTGCCGGTGCCGGCTGTGGTGGCGGAGCCCGGTGCCGCCGTCGTCCGCCTGCCACTCCCGCTTGGTGCGGTAGTTGTATTCGACGGGTACGACAGATTCGCCGAACACGACGGGCAGCCGGGCGACCCGGCACCGGCCCGCGATCTCCCGCACGGGTTGACCGCCGCCGGCCTGCGAACTCATCGGTCCGTGCCATTCCCGCGTCAACCGGTCGGGCACCTAGGATCGCCCAAATGGTCCAGCCGACGTACCCGATCCGAACCGCACGGCTCGCCCTGCGCCCGGTCACCCTCGCCGACCTCGACGACGTGTACGACTACCAGCGTCGACCCGACGTGGCGCGCTGGATGCTGGGCGCCGGGCCACGCACCCGCGAACAGTCCAGGGACTCCGTGGCGGCGATGGTTTCCGAGGACGTGCTGCGGGCCGAGGGTGACTGCCTGACCCTGGCGGCCGAGGCGGATGGCCGGGTGATCGGTACCGTCGAGCTGGTCTGGCGCAGCGCCGCCGAGCGCGCGGGGGAGATCGGGTACGTCTTCAACCCCGACCACCAGGGCCGGGGACTGGCCACCGAGGCCGTCGCCGCGCTGCTGTGCTGGGGATTCGAGAAGTTCGGTCTGCACCGCGTCTACGGCCGTTGTCACGCCGACAACACCGCGTCGGCCCGGCTGATGGCCCGGCTCGGCATGCGGTGCGAGGCGCGGCACGTCGAGAGTTACCCGTTCCGGGGTGAGTGGGCCGACCAGCTCGTCTTCGCGATCCTCGACCGGGAATGGCGGTCCCGGACCGGCCCGGCGGTGGCGTAGCGTCGATCCAGGGCGGACGCGACGGCGGACCGGGTGTGCGATGCGACATGCCCACTGGCTCCTGTCGGCCGGGGCCCGGAGGATCACCACGGCCGTTGGGATCGGGGCTGACGCATTGTGGTCAACGATGGCGGCGCTGGCTCAGTCGAGGAAGGGGCGAACGGCGGCGACGAACTCCTCCGGCGCATCACGGTGGATGCGGTGACCCACCGGTATCTCCACGAGCCGTCCGTCCGACACCAGCGCCGCAGCCTCGACCAGGTCCTGCTGCGGTACGTGACTGGCCGGCCCGCCGGCCAGCACCAGAGTCGGCGCGGTCACCAGCGGGATCCGCTCCCACCATCGGGGGTCCGGCTTGTTGAGCTGGCCGATGACGGCCGCCAGCGCGTCCCAGTCGAACGGCGGCTCCTCGACCGGGCGGGGCCCGAGGTCCAGACTCCGTGGCGCGGTTGCCTTCGGTGGGGCGCTGTCCTCGACGACCAGCCGGCGGATCCGCTCCGGGCTTTCCTGCGCGACCAGCCAGGCCACCGTGCCGCCCATCGAGTGGCCGATCAGATCGATGCGGTCGGCACCGAGCACGTCGAACAGGCCCAGCACGTCGTCGCGCATCAGTTCCAAGGAGTACGCCGCCGGCCGGTCGCTGTCGCCGAAGCCACGCAGGTCGACGGCGTGGACCCGGCGGTCGGTGGCCAGGGCGGGGAGCACCGGGTCCCAGCTCGACCGGTTGTTACCGCCGCCGTGCAGCAGCACCAGCGGGATCGCGTCGACCGGTCCAGCGATCGTGGCCGCCAGCCGTACCTCGCCAACGTCGAAATAGCGCGTCTCCGTCATGCGTGCCCCCAACGCCCACACCGGAATCCATCGTGTCGCCGGACGGTACCAGCGCTACCGCGGTAGCTCGGACCGCCCGGACGGATCGGCAACCTGTGAGCGGGTCGGTGGGCCACCGGCGGTGGGCTGCGGCTTCCGCCGTTAGGTTGGTGACCGGTGGGGGTAGACCGGGGCGCGACGCCGCTGGCGAGGAGGCGGGGATGGTCCAGTTGGGTTGGCTGCGTCGTGGTGCGGGTCGGCTACGCCACGGCTGGCTGCCGATCGCCGAGGCGACCCTGGCGGCGACCCTGGCCTGGGTGCTGGACACCCGGCTGGTCGGGCATCCGCAGCCGTTCTTCGCACCGGCCGCCGCCCTGATCGTGCTCGGCCAGACCCGGGGCCAGCGGATCCGCCGCGCCGTCGAGGTGGTGCTCGGGGTGGCCGGCGGGGTGCTCGTCGCGGACCTGGTGATCCAGGCGCTGGGCCCGCGCGGCACCTGGACGATCTTCACGGTCATCCTGCTCACCCTCGCGCTCGCCGTGGCGGTCGGGGCCAGCACGATCACCGTCGTACAGGCCGCGGTTTCCGCGCTCTATCTCGTGGTGGTCAGCCCCACCACGACCAGCCTGGTGCCGTTCCGCTTCGTCGACGCGCTGATCGGTGGTGGCGTCGCGGTGCTGGCCAGCCAGCTCGTGGCGGCCCGCAACCCGCTGGCCCCACTGGTGGCGCAGGCCAGCGAGCTGTTCGGCCAGCTCGCTGGGCTGGTCGAGGAGATCGGCGGAGCGCTGGAGCGGCACAGCGAGCCCGGGGCCCGGGCGGCGCTCACCCGGGCTCGGGGCATGGACGCCGCGGTCGACAGGTTGCAGGCGGAGGTCACGGCCGCTGGCGAGGCGCTGCGCCTGCACGTACGTCGGCGTCGGCACCTGCGCCGGGTACACGCGGTGGACGCCTCGACCCGGCAGGCCGACTATGCCGTCCGCAACGTCCGGGTGCTGGCGCGGGCCGCCGTGACGCTGACCCGACTGCCGGCCGGGGTACCGACCGACCTGCTCGCGGCGCTGCGGTCGCTGGCCGACGCCGTGCGGGCGGCCGGCGAGGCGCTGGCCGCCGACCTGACCCGGGAGGACGCCGCCGCCGACCGGTACGCCGAGGAGGCGGAACGGGCCGCGTTGGCGGCGGTACGGCTGGCCGGCGGCCTCTTCGCGGCGGGACCGCCGCTGCCACTGATCATGATCATCGGCCAGGTCCGGGCCACCGCCATCGACCTGTTGCGTGGGGTGGGCGGCGATGACGACGCCGAGGTGCTCGCCCGGGTCGACGACGCTCTCGGCCTCCCCCCGGTCTGACGTAAGGAAGGGCACCTTGTTATCGCTTTTTGTATAGCAAGGGCCCCTTGTTAACTCCGGACCCGTTAACGTCGGACCCGTTAATTAACGCCGGACCCGTTAACGCCGGACCTGTTGTGTTCGCTGGATCGGTTGCGCAGGGCGTGACACCGGTGTGGCCGGCCCGCGCCTGGTGCGCTCAGTCCGGGCGGACTCCGGTGTCGTCGAGGAGGGCGGCCAGCTTCTTGGGCGCCACCGTCCGGTAGGCATCGGCGCACAGCTCGGCGATCTCGGTCCAGTCGACCCCGCCGTCCAGCCGTACGCCCAGCCAGCCGCGACCGCCCACGTACGGTGGCCGGAAGAACCGCTCGGGATCAACCGCGATCAGTTCCGGCTGGGCGCCGGGTGGGGCGGCGCACCACAGGTGTGGAAACCCGTTCCGGTGGTGGCCGTCCTCGTGCAGCATCACGAAGGTGGTCTTGCCCCGGACGAACCAGGTCGGGGCGCCGTGGCTGGGCCGTTCGGTCACCTCGGGCAGGGCGAGGCAGATGGCGCGTACCTGTTCCAGCAGATCCATCCGCCCCACCCCTGCCCTCCAGGCACGTCAGTAGGCGTAGGTTACCGAGATCGTCACGTTGGTGCAGGAGCTGGCGTAGCTGGTCAGCGCGCTCTTCTCGGCGCTGTCCACGCTCAGCCGCCAACGGGTCTTCACCGCCGTCCATTCGCCGACGTACCGGCACCGCTCATAGGTGGGCATCCAGGTGGCCGGATCCTGGTCACCCTTGGCCTGGTTGACGTTGTCGGTCACCGCGGCGAGTGCGCGGTAGTCGCCCAGGTCATTCGCGTACGACTGGCGGCGGCTGGTGGTCCAGGAGCGCGCTCCGGAGTCCCACGCCTCGGCCAGCGGTACGACATGGTCGATGTCCAGGTCGGCGGTGGCGGTCCAGTACGCGGCGTCGTAGTACGAGTACCACCGCCCGCCGGACAGCGAACAGCCGGAGCCGACCGAGGGCGCGGTGACCGCCTCCGCGATCAGCACCTCGTACCGGGTGTTGCAGCCGTCGCCGTCGGCGTCGATCCAGAGCGGGAAGAGGCTGCGGCTGTAGCCGGTGCGTACCTCGGTGGCGACTGGCAGGTTGGCGATCATCGTGCGCAGCGGCTGCGAGGTGCTGGCCGCGTGGGCGGGGCTGACCAGGCCGAGGGTGGCGGCCGTGATGCTGGCCAGCAGGGTGGCCGACCAGCGGAGAACTCGGGACATGCTGACTCCGATCGAAGAAGTTCGCTGGATACAGCTAGCCCCATGAATGCGTCTGCTGGCAATACACGGAGGTGAACGATTGCGGAACGGCACTCCACGGACCTGGACAGCTCGGGCCGGTCGGCGGAACCTGGGCGTTGAGTCGGCGTCGGCGCCGTTGTCCGGTACCCGTCGACACCTTCGGCCCCGGCCTTCCCCGGCCGGTCGCGCAGGGCGTTGACCTGGGCGCCCGCGGGTGCGTTGACCGATCGTCGGGAATCTGACTCCCGCTGCCCCGTTGTGCCAGGCAACTACGGTGGTTAAGCTTGATCTGCGCGCTCCAATCGCCCGCTTCCCCCGTGGCAGGCGATCGGGGCGCGCACCTATTTGTTCAGGGTGTCCTTCTCGGGGTGTCGCCGCGCTTCCGCGCCGGGGTGGTTCCAACCCCCGCCCCCGACTGTGACCACAACCTGGCTATGGCCACGCCCTGACCGGCCGAGAGCACATCCCCCGCCGAACGCGAGCGACCTTCCACCGTCCCGGCCGGTCGACGAGCGGCCTTCCACCGTCCCGGCCGGTCGATCAGTGCGGCGGGCGGTGCAGAGGTGCGGCCGGGTGCCGGAGCCGCCCGGCCCGGCACCGGCTCAGATCCAGCGACCGCCCAACCACATCCGCGCCGACCATTCGGCGTAGGTGAGCCCCTTGGCGACGAAGATCGGATAGAAGTACGCGAAGCAGATCGCCACCGCCAGCACGTACGCGCCGGCAACCGCCGCGCCGACCACCCGCCGGTCGACGCGGTCGTCATCGGGTGCGGGTGGGGCCTCCAGGCGTACCGGCAGGTCCGCCGTGACCGGACTCATGATGGCGCCGAGCACGTACACCACGGCGAGGATCAGGAACGGCACGGTCGGCGCCGCGTAGAAGGAGAACATCGTCCGGCTGTCGAAGGCGTACCAGAACCAGGGCAGCAGACCCGCGCCCACGCAGAGCAGCAGGCCGCCGGCCCGCCAGTCCCGGCGGGCGATGCCCAGCCAGGCGGTGCCGACCAGGGCGGGCAGGAACGACCACCACAGCAGCGGCGTACCGAGCAGCAGCACCTCGGACGAGCAGCTCGGCCCCCCGCACGGCCCGTTGCCGGAGTAGTAGAAGGCGACCGGACGGCCCAGCAGCAGCCACTGCCACGGCCAGGACTGGTACTTGTGTGGCTTGTCGAGCGTGGTGTGGAACTTGTACACCTCGACGTGGTAGTGCCACAGGTTGCGCAGCGCCCCGATCACCGGCGGCTCTGAGTGCCCGCTGTCGGCCAGGAAGTGCCGGAAGTAGCCGCCGTCCGTGAGGAACCACCCCGACCAGGACAGCAGGTAGGTGCCGAGCACCAGCACGCCGCTGAGTACCAGCCAGCCGAACTCACCGGCCAGGGTGTCGAGCCAGGGCCGCCGGATGCCCACCGAGCGGCGCGCGCCGACGTCCCAGAGCACGGCCAGGATGACGAAGGCGACGACGAAGTAGATCGCGCTCCACTTCACCGAGACGGCGCAGCCGAGCAGCACCGCCGAGCCGAACCGCCACCACGGCACGCCGGTGGGCAGGTGCCGGGTGCGGGTCGGATCGAAGCCGTCCTCCAGGGCCCGCAACCAGCGCTTGCGGCGCATGTCGCGGTCCAGCACCAGCGCGCCGAACGCGGCGAGCACGAAGAACATCAGGAACCCGTCCAGCAGCGCGGTCCGGGCCAGCACCAGCTGGAAGCCGTCCAGCGCCATCAGCAGTCCCGCCGCGCAGCCGAGCACGGTCGACCGGAACATCCGGCGGGCGATCCGGACCATCAGCAGCACCCCGAGGATGCCGACGATCGCGGCCGAGATCCGCCAGCCGAACTCGGGCGCGGTCGTGGTCAGGTGCCCCGGCACGGAGATGTGCTGGTCGTTGTCCGCGTAGCCGAACGCCCACTCACCCAGTGCGATGAGCCACTTGCCCAGCGGCGGGTGGACCACGTACGACGGGGTGTTGGTCTCGTAGTTCCACTCGGCGCCGTGGTTGAGCAGCCCCCAGGCGTCCCGGGCGTAGTAGATCTCGTCGAAGATCTTCCCCGGCGGATGGCTGAGGCCGACCAGCCGCAGGATCGCGGCGATCGCCACCACGACGAAGGTGGCGAGCCAGGATCTGGAACCGAGTCGGTCCTCCAGTGGCGCCAGCCGACGCCGGACGGCGTCCGGCAGCCCCCGCGCCGCGGGGGTGCCGGTGGCCGCGTCCGGCGGCACCGCTGGGTCATCGGCCGCTGAGCTGGGATTATCGCCGGTACGGGCGTTGTCCGGGCTCGTGGTCTGCGCTGTCGACGCCGAGGTCACCAAGCGATCGTAGGCTGCCAGGGTCAAAAACGGTGGCTCTCATCACCGTCGGCCCGCCAATCGGGAATGATCCACAAGGAGTCGCCACGTGTCGGAGAACCCCGGAAGCGGCCGGTTGGTGCTGGTCGGAGCGCCGTTGGGCAACCCTGCCGACGCCTCCGCCCGGCTGCGTGAGGTGTTGACCACGGCCGATGTGGTGGCGGCCGAGGACACCCGCCGGCTGAGCCGGCTGAGCCGGGATCTGACGATCACGCTGTCCGGGCGGGTCGTTTCCTACTTCGAGGGCAACGAGGAACGCCGTACCCCAGAACTGGTCCAGGCCCTCCTCGACGGCGCGACGGTGGCGGTGGTCACCGACGGCGGCATGCCCAGCGTCTCGGACCCCGGTTACCGGCTGGTACGCGGCGCGCTGGAGGCCGGCGTACCGGTCACCGTGGCGCCCGGCCCGAGCGCGGTCACCACGGCGCTCGCGGTCTCCGGGCTGCCCTGCGACCGGTTCTGCTTCGAGGGCTTCCTGCCCCGGTCCGGCGGCGCCCGGCGCAGCCGGCTGCGCGAACTGGCCGCCGAGGAGCGGACGCTGGTGCTGTTCGAGGCCCCGCACCGGATCGCCGGCGCGCTGGCCGACCTCGCCGAGGCGTTCGGCGCGGACCGGCCGGCCGCGTTGTGCCGCGAGCTGACCAAGACGTACGAGGAGGTGCTGCGTCGGCCGCTCGGCGAGCTGGCCGAGTGGGCCGCCACGGCGAACCCGCGCGGCGAGATCACCCTGGTGGTCGGCGGCGCCCCGGCCGGTCCGGCGGTCCGGCCCGACGACGACGCGCTGCGGGCCGCCGTGTCGGCGCTGGAGGCCGCCGGAGCCTCCCGGCGGGACGCCATCGCCGCCGTCGCCACCGAGTATGGCCTGCGCCGGCGCGAGGTGTACGCCGTGGTCCACGCGCCCTGACCGCCGTTGACGCCCGTCGGGCGGCGTCCTGCGGGCTCGCCGCCGGGGGCCGATCGAGGATCCACCCTCCTCGGTCGCGGATCCGCTGCCGCCCCGGTCGCGGCTCAGAAGGTCGCCAGCAGGAAGCCGGCGACCAGCAGGACCGGGCCGGCCAGCGCGACCAGGGTCGCGCTGCGCCGTACCTGGAGATCCGGCAGCCGGCGGGCCCCGGTCGCCC
The DNA here is from genome assembly GCF_055793945.1 of Plantactinospora sp. A48. NCBI lineage: Bacteria > Bacillati > Actinomycetota > Actinomycetes > Micromonosporales > Micromonosporaceae > Plantactinospora > Plantactinospora sp. A48. Next base: position 7,779 of record NZ_JBTIXF010000003.1, read on the forward strand.
AGACGATCCCCGGACCGCACAGCAGCGCCGCGACCAGGCCGAGCAGCCAGCGCAGGTGCCGGTCGGCGGCACCGGCATCCGCGTACGCCTTCCCGGCGCCGGCGTCGACCATCCGGGCGCCGACCCGGGTACCCGTGGCGCGTGCCTTCGGGCTCACCCCGGTGACCGACACGGCCGGGCTGGTCCAACCGGCTTCGGCCGTGAACCCGCCCCGGCAGTGCAGCCCGACGCCGTGCCCGGCGCACCAGGAGATGGTCACCACCCCACGCGCGCCGTGGCCCGTCGCCAGCCACAGCGGCTCGGCGGTGACCCACGAGAAGAAGCCGGCGGCCAGCGCGAACAGCACCAGCCCGGTGAGCCCGACCAGTGGACGCCGGGGTGGCGGCGGCGGTCGGGTGGCCCGGTGCGCCGCCGCCCGTGCGGCACGCCAACGGCCCAACCAGGTCTCGCGTTCCCGCCGGACGGGTCGACCATCCCAGTGGACATCCTCGATGGGCAGCCAGAAGGCCGGTTCGTCGACCCCCTCCACCGGCCCCGCCGGGTCGGCATCCGTCCCGGTCCGGCCACCCTCGCCGGGGGCGGACCACCCGGTCGGCTGTTGCCGCACGGGTGCGCGTCGGGGTAGCGAGCCGACCGGGGCTCCGGTGGTGGCCTCGATGGCCGGTTCGGCCGTACCCTCCGGTGGGCTGACGCTGTCCGGCGGACCGGTTGCGGTACCGACCCGTTTGCCGGCTCCGGTTCCCGCCGCCTTGCCCCGGCGCGGTGCCGGCGCGGGGCGGCCCACGCCGATCCCGTCGGTGGCTGGTTTGCCCGCTCCGATCGCGCTGCCAGCCGGCCCGACCGGTGCGGTGGCGACCCCGCCATCGAGCGGTTCCACTGGTTGGGCGCCGTCCGCGCCGTCGGCTGGCCCGGCCGCTTCGGCGGTCTCCAGGTCGCCCACTGCCGGTGCCGGCTGCGGGCCGGTCGGCCCATCCGCGGCGTCGCCCGGTGCGGGCTCGGCATCCTCGCCCGGGTCGGCCGGGGCCGGGACCGTCCGGGCCCGGGGTGCCCGGACCCGTCCCGTGGCGATCCGGACGGTGGTGACGGCCGGAACCTCGTCCGGACCGGTCCCGCCTGTCCCGGCGTCTGTCCCGTCTGTCCCGGCGTCGGCCCCGTCTGCCCCGGCGTGGGTCCCGCCTGTTCCGGTGTGGGTCTCGGTCGCCTCGGCGTCGGCCCCGGCCGCCTCGGTGTCGGTCCCGCCCGCCTCGGTGCTGGGTCCGGTCGTGTCGGTGCTGGATCCGGGCGTGTCGGCGTCGGCATCGGGTGTGATCGGGGTGTCGGGTACGGGTTGCGGGTCGATATCGGTCGCGACCGGAGCGTCGGCATCGGGCGGGGTCGAGTCCTCCGCGCCCTTCCGGGCCGGCGGGGCCGTCGCTCGTCCGACGACCGGCGCCGGCCGGCCGGGGGTGGGCGCGGGGACCCGGCCGGCAGCCGGCGCGGAAGCTCTGCCGGAAGCCGAGCCGGGAGTCGCGCCGACGGCCGGAGTGGGTGGAGGGAGGGCGCCGGCTGGTGCGGGCGCCCGGCCCCGGGCGGATGTTCTGCCCCGGGCCGGCGGTACGACGGGAGGGTCCGTCCGGTTTTCGGCAGCCTGACGCGGTGCTGGGTCTCCAGTCACCTCGCCATTGCACTACGGGTTACTGATCGAAACCAACAGGTGACTCGGCGTGTCGAAGTGGGCTTGATTGACCATTCCGGCCGGCCCGCGTCCGGCGCCACCGGCGTTGGTTCACGGCCGTGCCCGGTGGGTCATTAGGCTTGCCTGTCATGAGTCACGTTCTCGCGGCGGTCGCCTGGCCGTATGCCAACGGCCCGCGTCACATCGGCCACGTCTCCGGTTTCGGGGTGCCCTCCGACGTGTTCAGCCGATACATGCGAATGGCCGGCCACGACGTGCTCATGGTTTCCGGCACCGACGAACACGGAACCCCCATCCAGGTGCAGGCGGACAAGGAGGGGGTCAGCGCCCGGGAGCTGGCCGACCGCTACAACCGGGTGATCGTCGAGGACCTGCACGGGCTGGGTCTCTCGTACGACCTGTTCACCCGCACCACCACCCGTAACCACTACGCCGTGGTGCAGGAGATCTTCGAGGGGATGTACCGCAACGGCTACATCATCCCCCGGGTGACCATGGGCGCCATCTCGCCGTCCACCGGGCGGACCCTGCCGGACCGCTACATCGAGGGCACCTGCCCGATCTGCGGCTACGACAGCGCGCGCGGCGACCAGTGCGACAACTGCGGCAACCAGCTCGACCCGGTCGACCTGATCAACCCCCGCTCGAAGATCAACGGGGAGCCGCCGAAGTTCGTCGAGACCGAGCACTTCTTCCTGGACCTGCCGGCCCTGGCCGCTGCGCTCGGCCGGTGGCTGGACAGCCGCGAGGGCTGGCGGCCCAACGTGCTGCGGTTCTCGAAGAACCTGCTCGACGACCTCCAGCCCCGCGCGATCACCCGGGACCTGGAATGGGGCGTACCGATCCCGCTGGAGGACTGGCGGGACCGCACCGACAAGCGCATCTACGTCTGGTTCGACGCGGTGATCGGGTACCTTTCCGCCTCCATCGAGTGGGCCCGGCGCAGTGGTGACCCGGAGGCCTGGCGGAAGTGGTGGGCCGCCGACGCCGAGGGCAAGACCGCGCGCGGCTACTACTTCATGGGCAAGGACAACATCGTCTTCCACTCGGTGATCTGGCCGGGGCTGCTGCTCGGGTACTCCGGCGAGGGCGACCGGGACGGCGAACCCGGCCGGTACGGCCGGCTCAACCTGCCCACCGAGGTGGTGTCGAGCGAGTTCCTCACGATGGAGGGCCGCAAGTTCTCCTCGTCCCGCCAGGTGGTGATCTACGTCCGGGACTTCCTCGAACGGTACGACGCCGACGCCCTGCGCTACTTCATCGCAGTGGCCGGACCGGAGAGCCAGGACACCGACTTCACCTGGGCGGAGTTCCTGCGCCGCAACAACGACGAACTGGTGGCCGGCTGGGGCAACCTGGTCAACCGGTCCGTCTCGATGGCCGCCAAGAACTTCGGCGCCATCCCGCCGATCGATCCGGCCGGGCTCACCGAGGCCGACGAGGCCCTGCTGGCCACCGCACGGGCCGGGTTCGGGACGGTGGGTGACCTGATCGGCCGGCACCGGCAGAAGCAGGCGATCGGCGAGGCCATGCGGGTGGTAGCCGAGGCCAACAAGTACCTCTCCGAGCAGGCGCCCTGGAAGCTCAAGGGCGAGGCCGACAAGCCGCGGATGGGCACCATCCTGCACGTCGCGCTCCAGGTGGTGAGCGACGCCAACACGCTGCTCACCCCGTTCCTGCCGCACTCCGCCCAGAAGATCCACGAACTGCTCGGCGGCACCGGCGTACACGCCCCGATGCCGTCCATCGTGCAGGTCGAGGATCTGGACGGCGGCCCGGCGTACCCGGTGCTGACCGGTGACTACACCACCGGCGCGCGCTGGGAGTCGACGCCGATCGAGCCCGGTCGCCCGCTGGCCGCGCCCAAGCCGGTGTTCCGCAAGCTCGACCCGTCGATCGTCGAGGAGGAACTGGCCCGCCTGGGCGGCTGACCGGGCCGTGGCGGCTGCCTGGCGGCCTCCGGGCGACGGCGGTCCGCGTCCGGGTGACGGCGGTCCGCCCGGCCCGTCACGCCGCCGGGTAGACCAGGTCGACGCTCCGGTCGTCGCTGACCTCGCCGACCGGAGCCCACGCCTCGTAGATGCCCCGTTCGTTGCACTGCGCGCCGAGGGCGGCCACCGAGTCCTGGTCCGGCCGGCACAGCCGGACCCGCAACCAGGCGCCGTCGGCCCGCAGCACCAGACAGCGCGCTCCGCGCCAGGTCGCGAACCGCATCCGGCGGCGTACCGCATCCACCGGGAACCGGGCGGCCCGGGTCATCGCCAGCACCCGGAAGCCACCCGGCAGGTCGGCCACCGCCTCGTACTCCTCGCCGTGCCGTTCGCCGACCAGCCGCGCGGCCGGCTCCTCGCCGGCCGGTACGTACTCCTGGTCGGGGGAGACGCCCGGCACCGCCGCCAGCAGGTGCCGCCAGCGCGGCCCGGCCATCCGCAGCCACCCGCGCTGCTCCGGCCGGTACGTGTAGAGCACCACCTCCTCACCGGAGGCCGGGTACGCGACCAGGGCCGCGTTGGCCGGCATCGGCAGGTCGGCCAGGTCGCGGGTGACGAACTCCGGGATGAGCTGCCGGCCGCTGGGGGTGAACCCGGTGCCGAGCACCGGCGGACCCACCCGGTCGTGCGGTGGCATCGTGACCAGTCCCGGGTACGTCCCGGCGGTCGGGAACTCGTAGTCGATCGGGTCGATGGCCCGCCAGCGCAGCGCGAAGGCGACCTCCGAGTCGTCCCGGGCGGGGTCGGGATCGCTGCGCAACACCGCCAGGTCGTTCGGGGTACGCAGGTGGGCCACGTCGTACTCGCGGTAGCAGAAGCCGTACGGCAGCCAGCCCCGGACGAAACCGGCGAGCTGCCGCGCCGAGAGCACCTTCACCATCGGGGTGCCGCGCCGGATCACGGCCGAGGCGCGGAGCGCGGCCAGCACCGGGTCGGCGGCGGCGGCCGGCCGCTGGCTGAGCTGGTGCAGGTCGGCCCAGGTGCGCCGCCGGCTCACCGGTGCCATGAGCGGCGCGTCCAACTCGCCGTCCCCGCTGGCACCCCGGACCGCGTCCACCTCGCTGGCGTGGACGTAGCGGTGCCAGGGCAGTCGGGCCTCCCGCTGCGGGCTGGGCTCGAACCCGGCGGCGGGTTCGGCGCTGAACACCTCGTACGCGGCGCCCCGGGCGATCTCGTCGGCCGGATAGGCGACGCCGTCGAGGGAGACCCACAGACCGGTCGCGGTCGCCGGGAGCTGGTGGGATCCGGGGCTGAGGCTCACACCTGGAGACGCTAGGCAGATCCGGTTCCCGGCAGATGAACAGGAGGTTTACAGTCGATCGCGACCGTCCGGATATCCGCGGCTGCGGAGCGCGACGCTCAAGCCGGGTGGCCTGCCAGGTGGTCCGGGCCGCACCGGTGGCGTCGGCCGTCGACCACGTCCGCCCGTATGTGATGCTGGCCGATGATGAGTGAGCCGACCGAAACCCGCCGCCAGCGGGCCGCCCGCCGGGCCGGCGAGTTTCCGCCGGCGCCCGAGCCGCTGCCCGTTCCGGTGCTCGACAGCCATACCCACCTCGACATCACGGTCGCCGAGGCCGGCGTACCGTCGCTCGGACCGGCGACGACGGACACCGCGCCACGAGTCCCGGGCTCCAACGCCGCCGCGCCACCGGTCGCGGGCTCCGGCGCCGGTGGTCCGGTGGTCGGCGGTCCGGGCGGGGTGGGCGCCGATCCGGTCGAGGTGATCGTGGCCGCGGCCCGCGCGGTCGGGGTGGACCGGCTGGTACAGGTCGGCGTGGACGTCGAGTCCTCCCGCTGGGGTGCCGAGCTGGCGGCCCGGCATCCGGCGGTGCTGGCCACGGTCGCGCTGCATCCCAACGAGGCACCCCGGCTGGCCGACCTGGACGAGGCGTTGCGCGAGATCGAGGCGCTGGCCGGGCAGGACCGGGTACGCGGGATCGGTGAGACCGGGATGGACTTCTTCCGTACCGGTGAGGAGGGCCGGGCCGCGCAGGAGACCAGCTTCCGGGCGCACATCGCCATCGCCAAGCGGTACGGCAAGCCGCTGATGATCCACGATCGGGACGCGCACTCGGACGTGCTGCGGGTACTCGACGACGAGGGTGCGCCGGACACCGTCGTGCTGCACTGCTTCTCCGGCGACGCGGAGTTCGCCGCCGAGTGCGTCCGGCGCGGGTACCTGCTCAGTTTCGCCGGCACGGTCACCTTCGCCAGCGCCGCCGCGCTCCGCGAGGCGGCCCGGATCACGCCGGTCGACCAGCTGCTCGTGGAGACCGACGCCCCGTTCCTGACGCCGACTCCGTACCGGGGCCGGCCCAACGCGTCGTACCTGATCCCGCTGACCGTCCGGGCGCTCGCCGACACCACCGGCACCGAGCTGGCCAAGCTGTGCGCGGCGATCTCCGCCACCGGCGACCGTGCCTTCGGCGGGTGGTGATGGCAGGGCTGCTGGGGCCGGTGGAGATCCGGGAGTTGGCGGCCCGGCTCGGGGTGACGCCGACGAAGAAACTCGGGCAGAACTTCGTGCATGACCCGAACACGGTCCGTCGGATCGTGGCCGCCGCCGGCCTCACCGGGGACGACGTGGTGGTCGAGGTGGGACCGGGGCTGGGCTCGCTGACCCTGGCCCTGCTGCCGGTGGTCCGGCAGGTGCACGCGGTCGAGATCGATCCGGTGCTGGCCGGCGCCCTGCCGGAGACCGCGACCCGGTACGCCGGACCCGCCGCGGACCGGTTGCGGGTGCATCGCGCCGACGCGCTGCGGGTGACCGCCGCCGACCTGGGCGAACCGGCGCCGACGGCGTTGGTGGCCAATCTGCCCTACAACGTGGCGGTGCCGGTTGTCCTGCACCTGCTGGCCGAGCTGCCGACGCTGCGCAGCGGCCTGGTCATGGTGCAGAAGGAGGTGGCCGACCGGCTGATCGCCGGTCCCGGCTCCCGGGTGTACGGCATTCCCTCGGTCAAGATCGCCTGGTACGCCACGGCCCGTTCGGCCGGGCGGGTACCGCCCAACGTGTTCTGGCCGGTGCCGAACGTGGACTCGGGGCTGGTGGCGTTCAGCCGTCGCGAGCCGCCCGTCCAGGACGTACCCCGGGAGCTGGTCTTCGCCGTCGTGGACGCGGCGTTCGCACAGCGCCGCAAGACCCTGCGCGCCGCCCTGGCCGGTTGGGCCGGCGGGCCTGATCGGGCCGCTGCCGCGCTGGTCGCGGCCGGTGTCGACCCCACCGCCAGGGGTGAGTCGCTCACCGTCGAGCAGTTCGCCGCGATCGCCGCGTCGGCCCCTGCCGGTACGTCGGCCGCACAGTAGGCTGACGGCGTGCCCGCCGAGGAGGAGTTGGTCGTGACCACGCCGTTCGAGTTGCGGCTGCGTGTCCGGGACATCACCCCGTGACGGAGGCATGGCGCCCCGACGAGGACGACGAAACCTCGCGCCGGGGCGCTGCCGGGCCGGTGCGGGTGCGCGTTCCCGCCAAGATCAACCTTCATCTCGGCGTGGGCCCGTTGCGCCCGGACGGCTTCCACGAGCTGCACACGGTCTACCACGCCATCTCGATCTACGACGAGTTGACTGCCCGGCGCGGTGACACCCTCACCCTCACCATGGAGGGTGAGGGCACCGGAGAGTTGGCCCTGGACGAGACGAACCTGATCATCCGGGCCGCCCGGGCGCTGGCCGCGTACGCCGGGGTGCCGGCACATGCCCGGCTGCACCTGCGTAAGCAGATCCCGCTCGCGGGTGGGCTGGCCGGCGGCAGCGCCGACGCGGCCGCCGCGCTGGTCGCCTGCGACGCGTTGTGGGGCACCGGTCTGACCCGGGACGACCTCGCCAGCGTCGCCGCGAGTCTCGGCTCCGACGTCCCGTTCCTGGTCTTCGGCGGGACGGCGCTGGGCACCGGCCGCGGCGAGGCAGTCAGTCCCGTACTCGTCCGACCCACCACCTGGCACTGGGTGGTGGCCATCGCCGACGGCGGGCTCGCCACCCCCCGGGTCTACGGCGAACTCGACCGGTTGCGCGACGCGGGGGTCGCACCACTCCCCGTTGGCAGCCCGGACGGGTTGCTCGCGGCGCTGCGCCAGCGCGATCCGGCGATACTCGGCGAGGCGCTCGGCAACGACCTGGAGTCCGCGGCCCTCTCCCTGTGGCCCGCCCTGGCTGACGTGCTCGACGTCGGGCGGGACGCCGGGGCGCTCGCGGGAATCGTCTCCGGATCCGGTCCGACCTGCGTCTTCCTCGCCACCGACGCCGGCCACGCCGACCGGGTGGCTGCCGCGCTGACCGCCGCCGGAGTGTGCCGGCTGGCCCGCACCGCCCACGGTCCGGTGGCCGGGGCCCGGGTCGGTTGACCGGCTCGCACCGCCGGGCGGAATCGTCGGGCGTTACCCTTGGCGGCGCCCGAGACGATCGAGACGACCGACCGAGAAGACGGAAAGGTGGGGTTCGTGGCCAACATCGTCAACCTGGACCGCGTGTCCAAGGGCTATGGCGCTGCCGGGCTGCTGCTCACCGACGTGTCCCTCGGGCTCGACGACGCGGACCGGATCGGCGTGGTCGGCCTCAACGGTGCGGGCAAGTCCACCCTGCTGCGGCTGCTCACCCGCGCCGAGGAGCCGGACGACGGCCGGGTCACCCACCGCCGTGACCTCCGGGTCGCCGGGTTGCCCCAGCAACTACGGCTGGATCCGGAGGCCACCGTGCGCCAGGTGGTCCTCGGCACCGCCTGGCTCGCCGAGGACATGGGCGCCGAGCACGAGTGGGCCGGCGACGCCGGGGTCCGGGCCATCCTCGACGGCCTCGGCATGCCGTACCTCGGGCTCGACCAGCCGGTCGGTCCGATGTCCGGCGGCGAACGGCGGCGGGTGGCCCTGGCCGCCCTGCTGGTTCGCGAGTCCGACCTGCTCGTCCTCGACGAACCCACCAACCACCTGGACGTCGCCGGGGTGGACTGGCTTGCCCGGCATCTGGTCGGTCGGCGTGGTGCCCTGGTCGTGGTCACCCACGACCGGTGGTTCCTGGACGCCGTCTGCACCACCACCTGGGAGGTCGCCGACCGCGCGGTCCGAGCGTACGAGGGCGGTTTCGCGGCCTGGACCCTCGCCCGCGCCGAACGGGCCCGGGTGGCCGCCGCGACGGAGGCCCGGCGCCAGAACCTGCTGCGCAAGGAGATCGCGTGGCTGCGGCGCGGGCCGCCGGCCCGGACCTCCAAGCCGAGGTTCCGGATCGAGGCCGCCAACGCGCTCATCGCCGACGAACCGGAACCCCGGGACACCGTCGCGCTGCACCGCCTGGCCACCGCCCGGCTCGGCAAGCAGGTGTACGACCTGACGGACGTCACCCTCACCGCCGGCGACACCCCTATCCTGCACGACCTGACCTGGCAGGTCGGACCGGGCGACCGGATCGCCATCGTGGGTGCCAACGGCGCCGGCAAGACCACCCTGCTGCGGCTGCTCGCCGGGGTACGCGGCCCGGACTCCGGCACGATCCGTACCGGTGCCACCGTCCGACCCGCCTTCCTTTCCCAGGAACTGGCCGAACTCCCCGGCGAGTTGCGGGTGCTGGAGGCGGTCGAGGAGGTGGCCCGGCGGGTCGTGATCGGCGACCGGGAGGTGGCCGCGTCCCAGCTCGCCGAGATGTTCGGCTTCGACGACCGGCGGCTCTGGACGCCGGTACAGGATCTCTCCGGTGGTGAACGGCGTCGGCTGCAACTGCTGCGGCTGCTCGCGGCCGAACCCAACGTGCTGCTCTTCGACGAGCCCACCAACGATCTGGACACCGACACCCTGGCCGCGCTGGAGGACCTGCTCGACTCCTGGCCCGGCACGGTGATCGTGGCCAGCCACGACCGCTACCTGATCGAGCGGGTCACCGAGGTCGTGTACGGCATGTTCGGCGACGGCCGGCTGGTCCACCTGCCGGGCGGGGTGGAGGAGTATCTGGCCCGGGTCGGCGACGGCGGCATGCTGGCCCGGCGGATGGCCGGCGGACCGGCAACGGCGGGCTCGAGCACCGGCTCGGCGACCGCCGGCGACACGGGCCCGGACGGTACGGCCCCGGCCGGAGCGCCCCGACTCTCCGCAGCCGAGGCACGCACCGCGAAGAAGGAGCTCAACCGGCTGGAACGCCAGATCGGCAAGCTGGAGCAGCGGGAAACGAGCCTGCACGAACAACTCGCCCAGCATGCCACCGACTACAACCGGGTCGCCGAACTCGACGGCCAACTCCGGGCGTTGCGGGCCGAGCGGGAGCAGATCGAGGAAACCTGGCTCACCCTCGCCGACCAGGTGGGCGACGCCTGACCGACGGGGGTGTCGGGCGGCTGTCCCGGGGCATGCGCGAGAATTCCAGGTGACCACCCCCGGCACGTTGGAGATTTCGACATGGCGCACAACCCCGTCAACCACCCCGCGCGGCCGGTCTACCGGGCGATCACCGGTCTGATCGGCCTCTACTCGGTGATCTTCGGCATCTTGGGCGTGATCCAGAACGCCGGCGAGGAATTCTTCGGTCAGGACGACACCCTGGTCCTCGGCCAGGGCGTGAACCTCGGCGGCTCCGTGCTGTTCGTGGCGCTGGGCGCGGTGATCCTGATCGTCACCGGTGTCGGTCGCAACATCGACGTGCGGGTCAACAAGCCGCTCGGCTACCTCGTGATGGCGCTCGGTCTGGCCGCGCTCGCCCTGCTGCGTACCGAGGCGAACCTGCTCGACTTCAGCCTCGCCACCTGCATCGTCACCATGCTGCTCGGGCTGGTCCTGCTGACCAGCGCGATGTACTGCGCCGTGGGTACCGAGGACGAGGCCAAGGCGTCCCGGGACGCCCGCCTGGTGCTCTGACCCCGGTACGACGCCGAAGGGCCCCGCGATGTCGCGGGGCCCTTCGGCGTTTCCACCCGACCGGGAGGGCTGGCCTTTCCCGGTTCCACCGCGAAGTGGGCCGCTGAACAGCGACAATCCGGAAGGATCGTCACCGTGCCGAGGAGGCGTCGTGCCCCACTTCCCGATCAACCATCCGGCCCGGCCGCTCTACCGACTCATCGCCGGACTCGTCGGGCTCTACATCCTGATCTTCGGGATCCTGGGCGTCGTCGAAACCTGGGACAGCCCGCTGTTCTCCCGGGCCAGCCACTGGGTGCTGGGCCTGCGGGTGAACCTCGCGTTCGCGCTCGTGTCAGTGGTGTTCGGCATCGGCCTGATCATCGGCGCGTCGCGGCGGGGCAACCTCGGTCACTTCATGAACCTGACCGCCGGTGTGGTCTTCATGGTCACCGGGCTGGCCATGATGACCGTGCTACAGACCTCGGCCAACTTCCTCAACTTCTCGATGTCGACCGTGATCGTCTCGCTGCTGTTCGGGCTGGTCTACCTGGCCACCGGCCTGTACGACAAGGTCGGCCCGCACGAGCACGCGAGCCTGGAGAACGCCAAACCAACCCGACCCGAACCGCAGCCCGAGCCACAGGCTCGACAACGCTGATCCAGAGAGAGGTCCCTCAAGCCTGACCGCCCAGAGTGGGGTGTCCCGGGGGTTCTGGCGGGGCCGGTCCACGTCGGGATCAAGCTTGACCGCCCAGAGTGGGCCGGCCCCGCCAGAACCCCCACCCGGTACCGCGCGGCGGGCTCAGCGCTGCCGGTGGGTCTGCAACGTCGGCTTGGCCTCCAGATGCGACAGCCCGTTCCAGGCCAGGTTGACCAGGTGCGCCGCCACCGTCTCCTTGCGCGGCTTGCGCACCTCCAACCACCAGCGACCGGTGAGCGCCACCATCCCCACCAGGGACTGCGCGTACAGCTCGGACAGCTTCGGGTCGTACCCCCGGCTCTTGAACTCGGCGCCGAGGATGTGCTCGACCTGGTGGGCCACGTCGTTGAGCACGCTGCTGAAGTTGCCGGTGGCGGACATCAGCGGTGACTCCCGGACGAGCACCCGGAACCCGCTGGTCTCCTCCTCGATGTAGCTGAGCAGGGCCAGGGCGGCCTGTTCGAGCAACTCCCGGGGGTGACCCGCGGTCAGCGCCGCGGCGATCCGGTCGAGTAACGCCCGGACCTCCCGGTCCACCACGACGGCGTACAGCCCTTCCTTGCCGCCGAAGTGCTCGTAGACGACCGGCTTCGACACCTTGGCCCGCGCCGCCACCTCCTCGATGGAGGTCGCGTCGAACCCGCGTTCCGCGAAGATCAGCCGACCGATGGCGATGAGCTGCTCCCGCCGTTGCGCGGCGGACATCCGTACCCGGGAACCTGGTTTCGGTGGCGTGACCGCCGGTCGGGCCGGTGGCGCGGGTGCCGGGCTCGCCGGTCGGGCCGGTGGCGCGGGTGCCGGGCTCGCCGGTCGGGCCGGTGGCGCGCTTCCGTCCGCGTTCTCCGGGGTGGCCTCGCCCCGCCGTTGGCGTCGCCTCGCCCGGCCACTGCCGTTCTCGTCGCGCTCGGTCACCGTGCCATCCTGCCAGGCTCGGGCACGGGGAAGGTTGTCCCGCAGTACGTCGGTCACTGCTGAACGGCCGGTTTCGCCATCTTGGCGGCGATACGTTCCGGCTTCGGCCATCGCACGTTGGAGGCGGCGCCGATCTTCTCGAACAGCCAGATGACCCGGGCCGAGATGTCGATCTGGCCGCGCAGCACCCCGTGTCGGGCGCTCGTCGGATCCGCGTGGTGCAGGTTGTGCCAGCTCTCGCCGAAGGACAGGATCGCCAAGGGCCAGAAGTTGGCCGCCTTGTCGCCCTGACGTACCTCGAACGGCCGCTCGCCGTAGACGTGGCAGACCGAGTTGATCGCCCAGGTGACGTGGTGCAGGGTGGCGATCCGGATCAGGCCGCCCCAGAAGAACGCGGTCAGCGCGCCCTGCCACGACCAGGTGAGCAGGCCGCCCATCAGTGCCGGGCCGAGCGTGGAGAGCAGCACCAGCGGCAGGAACAGGCTGTCGACGCGCCGGATGTCCTTGTCGGCGAGCAGGTCGGGGGCGAACCGCTCCCGGTTCGACAGTTCGCGGCGGAACAGCCAGCCGACGTGCGCGTGGAACAGGCCCTTGGTCAGCCCCCAGAAGGTGGTCCCGAACCGCCACGGCGAGTGCGGGTCACCCTCCACGTCGGAGAAGGCGTGGTGCCGCCGGTGGTCGGCCACCCACTGCACGATGCTGCCCTGCACGGCCAGTGAACCGGCCACCGCGAGGGTCACCCGTAGCCAGCGCTTCGCCTTGAAGGAACCGTGCGTGAAGTAGCGGTGGAAACCCACCGTCACTCCCAGACCGGAGACCAGGTACCAGGCCAGGGCGATGGCCACGTCCGTCCAGTGCAGCCAGCCGCCCCAGGCGACCGGGATGGCCACCAGGAGAGCGATGAACGGTACGACCACGAAGCCCCACAGACCGACCATGATGCCGACCGGTTGCCGGCCCTCGGTCAGGGGTTTCGGCCCGCCGGTGTTCGATTCGAGGAGTGCAGTGGACATGGCACCTCGCAGAGGGATGGATGATCAGAAACTTACGCCTACGTCACCGTAACCTACGCTCCCGTAGACTGCACGGAATCGGTTTCTGGCAGTTGGCTGAGAGCGCTGACCTGGGCGTATCGGGTCTGCCGCGCGGGTGCCCGTTGCTTCGCCGACCAAACCTCCGGACCTGGACGGCCCGCCCGGGCCGGGGATGATCGGGCGGAGTCGGCGAACCGGGGAATCGTGGAGGGTATAGCGGGTGAGGTCCAGGATCCCGGGCGGTAAGGTGTGGGGGCAACGCATCCAAGTGGTGCTTTGTCTGGTTTAGACCTTCCCGGGTCGTCTAATGGCAGGACGCCAGGTTTTGGTCCTGGTTGTAGGGGTTCGAGTCCTCTCCCGGGAGCTTTGGGGTGCGGTCGTGGGCGGCCTGGTTAGCATGAGGACGCAGACTGCCAGCCAGCCGACGGGAGCTCGCCCGTGTCCCAGCCCCGCACTCGTACCGTGGTCATCCTCGCCGCCGGCGAGGGAAAACGGATGAAGTCGGCGCTACCGAAGATGTTGCACCCGCTGCTCGGACGTACCCTGCTGGGCCACGTCCTGGTCGCCACCGGGAGCCTGGCCGCCGAGCGCACGGTGGTGGTGGTGGGCCACGGCGCCGACCAGGTGACCGCGCATCTGACCGAGGTCGCCCCGGCCGCCACGCCGGTGCTCCAGGCGGAACAGCGCGGCACCGGGCACGCGGTGCGGGTGGCGTTGGACGCCGTACCGGAGTCGACCGGGACCGTCGTCGTGATCAACGGTGATGTCCCGCTCCTGCGCCCGGAGACCCTTGCCGAGATGGTCGACGCGCACGAGTCGACCGGCTCCGCGGCGACGGTGCTGGCCGCCGAGGTCGACCGGCCGACCGGGCTGGGCCGGATCGTCCGGGACGCCGCGGGGCGGCTGGAACGGATCGTCGAGGAGCGCGACGCGACCCCGGCGCAGCGGGCGATCCGGGAGATCAACGCGGGGAGCTACGTCTTCGACGCGACCCGGTTGCGATCCGCGCTGGCGAAGCTCTCCACGGACAACGACCAGGGTGAGGAATACCTCACCGATGTGTTCGAGCTGCTGGTGGGCGCCGGCGAGCCGGTCGGGGTGCACCTGGCCGGCGACGCGACCGAGGCACTGGGCTGCAACGACCGGTACGAGTTGGCCGGGTTGCGCCGGCTGCTGCGGGACCGGGTCAACGAGAGCTGGATGCGGGCCGGGGTGACGATCCTCGACCCGGCGACCACCTGGATCGACGTGACGGTGAGCCTGGGCCGGGACGCGGTGGTGGACCAGAACACCCAGTTGAGCGGCGCGACCAGCGTGGGTGAACGGGCCAGCGTGGGGCCGGACGTGACGCTCGTCGACACGGAGGTCGGCGAGGGTGCCACGGTGCTGCGCAGCCACGTGCTGTCGGCCCGGGTGGGTCCGGGGGCCAGCGTCGGGCCGTACGCCTATCTGCGACCGGAGGCGAACGTCGGCGAGGGTGCCAAGATCGGCACCTTCGTCGAGGTGAAGAAGTCGGAGATCGGCGCGGGTGCCAAGGTGCCGCACCTGAGCTACGTCGGGGACGCCACCATCGGCCCGCGGGCCAACATCGGGGCCGCGACGATCTTCGTGAACTACGACGGGGTGAACAAGCACCACACCACGGTCGGCGAGGCGGCCTTCATCGGCTGCGACACGAGCCTGATCGCCCCGGTCGAGGTGGGGCCCGGCGCGTACGTGGCCGCGGGTAGTGCGATCGACAAGGACGTGCCGGCGGGAGCGCTGGGGGTGACCCGGGCGCCGCAGCGGAACATCGACGGCTGGGTGCTGCGGCGCCGCGCCGGGACCCGGTCGGCGGAGGCCGCGGCGCGGGCCGCCGGGAGTCGGGGTGAGCAAGACCACGCCGGTACCCGCGAGGGTGGCTCCGGCCCGGATGCGAGGGATACTCCAACTGACTAGCGCCTGGTCCCACCGCCAGGAAATCCTTCAGCCACGGGAGCGGACGAGCCGATGGGCAGCATCGTCGCGGAAAATCGCAAGAGCCTGATGCTTTTCTCCGGACGCGGGTTTCCGGAGCTGGCGCACGAGATCGGTGAGGCTCTCGGGGTGGCGCCCACGCCGGCCGACTCGTACGAGTTCGCCAACGGCGAGATCTTCGTCCGGTTCAAGGAGTCGGTCCGGGGTTCGGACGCCTTCGTGGTCCAGTCGGTCACGCACGGGGTCAACAAGTGGGTGATGGAGACCCTGATCATGGTCGACGCGCTGAAGCGCGGTTCGGCCAAGCGGATCACCGTGGTGCTCCCGTTCTATCCGTACGCCCGGCAGGACAAGAAGCACCGTGGCCGGGAGCCGATCTCGGCGCGTCTGGTGGCGGATCTGTTGAAGACCGCGGGCGCGAACCGGATCCTGACTGTCGACCTGCACACCGCGCAGATCCAGGGCTTCTTCGACGGGCCGGTGGACCACCTGTTCGCGATGGACACGCTTGCCGAGTACGTCCAGCGCAAGTACGCGGGCCGGCCGATGACGGTGGTGGCGCCGGATTCCGGTCGGGTCCGGGTGGCTGAGCGCTGGACGGACCGGCTCGGCGGCTGCCCGCTGGCGTTCATCCACAAGACCCGGGATCCGCTGAAGCCGAACCAGGTGGTGGCGAACCGGGTGGTGGGTGACGTCGAGGGCCGGGTCTGCCTGATCGTCGACGACATGATCGACACGGGCGGCACGATCTGCGGCGCGGCCGAGATCCTGCACGACAGCGGTGCGGCGGACGTCCTGGTCGCGTCGACCCACGCGCTGCTGTCCGATCCGGCGACCGAGCGGTTGAAGAACGGCCGGATCAGCGAGGTCGTGGTCACCAACACCCTGCCGCTGCCGCCGGAGAAGCGGCTCGACAAGATCACCGTGCTGTCGATCGCGCCGTTGCTGGCCCGGGCGATCCGGGAGGTCTTCGACGACGGTTCGGTGACCACCCTGTTCGGCGGGTTGAGCTGAGGATTCCGTGTCCGCCGCGCCGTCCCGGAGCTGGTCGGGCACCCGGCCGGAATGCGGGTTTCCGCTCGGGTAGACTGGTGCGGTTGCCACGGCGAGGGGGCCCTGCGGGACGCGGATAGCGCGGCGCGGAGGCACCGTCATCGACGCGGTGCTCCGGGCAGTGCGTGATGTTTCCGCCCCCAGTGAGCCCCTTGCCGAGCACCGAGACGCCGTTATCGAAGACGACCGCCGCCGCGAACGTATCAGGAGTTTTTGCCGTGTCCGAGGTAAAGATCAGCGCCGAGCCCCGTACCGAGTTCGGCAAGGGTGGTGCCCGCCGTACCCGCCGGGCCGGCCTGGTGCCTGCCGTGCTCTACGGCCACGGCGAGAATCCCAAGCACATCGCCCTGCCCGCCCTGGAGTTCGCCGCCGCGATCCGGCACGGTGGCGCGAACCAACTGCTCAGCATCGAGGTCAGCGACGGCACCCAGGCGCTGGCCCTGCCGAAGGCGATCCAGCGCGACCCGATCCGGGACACCTTCGAGCACGTGGACCTGCTGCTGGTGCGCCGTGGCGAGAAGGTCACCGTGGAGGTGCCGGTGCACCTGACCGGCGAGCCGGCCCGGGACACCCTGGTGATGCACGAGCACGACACCCTGGCCGTGCTGGCGGACGCGACCAAGCTGCCCGAGTCGCTGGACCTGTCGATCGACGGCCTGGAGGCGGGCTCGCAGCTCACCGCCGGTGACGTGCAGCTGCCTTCCGGGGTCGAGCTGGCCGTTGGTGCCGAGACGCTGGTCGCGTTGATCACGGCGGCGCCGACCGCGGAGCAGATGGCCGCCGAGGGCGGCGAGGTCGCGGAAGAGGCGCCCGCGGAGGAGTCTGCCGAGGGTGAGGCCGCCGCCGAGGGCGAGCAGACGCCGGCCGAGGCCAGCGCCGAGAGCTGACCCGATCGATCCGACAGGCGTCCCCGCCATCCGGGGGCGCCTGTCGGCGTTTCCCGGTACGTGAGTCGAGGTTGTGGGGGCGCGGTGTCGGAGGAGACCTTTCCGTGGCTGGTCGTCGGGCTGGGCAATCCGGGCCGGGAGTACGCCGGTAACCGGCACAACGTCGGCTTCATGGTGGCGGACCTGCTGGCCGGCCGGTTCGGCGCGCGGTTCGGCCGGCACCGCCGGGCGGTCGCCGAGGTCGGGGAGGGCCGACTCGGGCTCGGCGGACCGCGTCTGGTGCTGGTGAAACCGATGACCTACATGAACCTGTCCGGCGGACCGGTGGTCGCGCTGGCCCGGTTCTACAAGGTTCCGGTGGACCAGATCGTGGCGGTACATGACGAGTTGGACATCCCGTACGGGCAGCTCCGGCTCAAGTGTGGCGGGGGTGAGGGTGGTCACAATGGACTCCGCTCGATGTCCAAATCACTCGGCACCAAGGACTACCTTCGGGTGCGGTTCGGCATCGGTCGGCCGCCGGGTCGACAGGATCCCGCCGACTACGTGCTTGCCGATTTCGGCTCGGTAGAACGCAAGGAGCTGGATTTTCTGGTGGACCGGGCGGCCGACGCGGTGGAGTCGGTGATCCTCCGGGGCCTGGAGTGGACGCAGAACACTTATCACTGAGCGTGATCGGTCGGTGTCTCGTTTGGGCGTTTGTGCAGGCTGTGCCGGTGCGGTGACCCGGCCGGTATGCTGTCCCGAATCGTGCCGCCGGGCCCCTTCCGCGGCGCGGACAGTCGCGCAAGGAGGCGGTCGTGACGCGTACGGCGGCGGTGTTCACTGCTCCTCGGGATGAGTGCTGATGGCGGCCCCGCCGGTGAGCGACGGCGGCTTCGCCGGTTGGCTCGCGGCCCGCGCCGGACAGGCCCTGCTTGAGGTACGTGCCGAGTTGGGGTTCGCCGATCCGGGTGCGTTGAAGGCGGCCGGCGACAAGGTCTCGCACGATCTGCTCCGGGCCGAGCTGGCTCGCTGGCGGCCGGCCGACGCGGTCCTGTCCGAGGAGGATGAGGGTTCGCGGCTGGCCTGGGCGGCCGACGTGGACACGGCGGCGGTGCCCCGGCTGACTGCGGACCGGGTGTGGATCGTCGACCCGCTGGATGGCACCCGGGAGTTCTCCGAGGAGGGGCGCGCCGACTGGGCGGTACACGTGGCGCTGTGGGCCCGGGACGCGCCGACCGAGCACGGCCTGGCGGCGGGTGCGGTGGCGTTGCCCGCCCAGGACCGGGTGTTGGGCACCGACTCGCCACCGCCGTATCCGGCGGCGGCCGACGGGCCGGGCGAGCGGCGGATCCGGATGGCCGCGAGCCGCAGCCGGCCGCCGGTGTTCCTGACCGATCTGGCCGACGAGGTGGGCGCCCAGCTGGTGCCGATGGGCTCGGCGGGCGCGAAGATCGCCGCCGTGATCAGCGGCGAGGTCGACGCCTACATCCACGCGGGCGGTCAGTACGAGTGGGACTCGGCCGCGCCAGCGGCTGTGGCGACGGCCACCGGGTTGCACGCTTCCCGGATCGATGGTTCTGCGCTGAGATACAACCAGGCCGATCCACGGCTACCGGATCTCATGGTGTGCCGGAAGGACCTCGCTCCCCGGCTGCTTGCGGCGTTGCAGCGGCACCTCGGATAGTTTCGGCCCGAAATCTCGGCTTCACCTACCGGGAGAGTGTGATTTGCGCATGAGTGACCCCGATGGACCACCGTCAAGTTGGCCGTCATGAGCGAACGATTCATCAGACTCAGTGCGACAGGGCCTTACGGCGGGTCCGAGCGTAGCGAGGAGTTGTCATGACCGCCACAGCGGCGTACCGGGTTTCCCATCTGGCGGAGCTTGAGGCCGAGAGCATCTTCATCATCCGCGAGGTGGTCGCCGAGCTGGAACGGCCAGCGCTGCTGTTCTCCGGCGGCAAGGACTCGATCGTGATGCTGCGGCTGGCGCAGAAGGCGTTCGCCCCGGCCGGCATCCCGTTCCCGGTGCTGCACGTGGACACCGGACACAACTTCCCGGAGGTGCTGGCCTACCGGGACCGTCGGGTGAACGAGCTGCGGCTGCAACTGCTCGTGGCGAGCGTGCCGGAGGCGCTGGAGAAGGGCCTGGTCAGCCAGCCGGCGGACGGGACGCGCAACCGGATCCAGACCCCTGTGCTGCTGGAGGCGGTCGAGAAGTACCGCTTCAACGCACTGTTCGGTGGCGCCCGCCGGGACGAGGAGAAGGCCCGGGCCAAGGAGCGGATCTTCAGCTTCCGCGACGACTTCGGGCAGTGGGATCCGAAGAACCAACGGCCCGAGCTGTGGTCGCTCTACAACGGCCGGCATCACCCGGGCGAGTCGATCCGGGTGTTCCCGCTGTCGAACTGGACCGAGCTGGACGTGTGGCACTACATCGAACGGGAGGAACTGGCGCTCCCGGAGATCTACTTCGCGCACGACCGCGAGGTGGTCGAGCGGGACGGGATGCTGTACGGGGTCAACGAGTTCTTCCAGCCGCGGCCCGGCGAGCAGACGTTCACCGCACGGGTGCGCTACCGGACGGTTGGTGACGCGTCGTGTACGGCGGCCGTACGGTCCGACGCCGACACGGTGATCGGAGTCATCGACGAGGTGGCGGCGACCCGGATCACCGAGCGCGGCGCCACCCGGGGCGACGACCGGGTGAGCGAGGCCGCCATGGAAGACCGCAAGCGAGAGGGCTACTTCTGATGACGGCTACCGCCATTTCGCCGGCGACCCCCGAGGTCCGACCGATGGACCTGCTGCGGTTCGCCACCGCCGGCAGTGTCGACGACGGTAAGTCCACGCTCATCGGCCGGCTGTTGTATGACACGAAGTCCCTGTTCAGCGACCAGTTGGAGGCCGTCGAGGCGGCCAGCTCGGCGCGCGGGGACGAGTACACCAACCTGGCGCTGCTCACCGACGGCCTGCGGGCCGAGCGGGAGCAGGGCATCACCATCGACGTGGCCTACCGGTACTTCGCGACGCCCCGGCGCAAGTTCATCATCGCCGACACGCCGGGCCACATCCAGTACACCCGCAACATGGTCACCGGGGCCTCCACCGCCGACCTGGCACTGATCCTGGTCGACGCCCGGAAGGGCCTGGTCGAGCAGTCCCGGCGGCATGCCTTCCTCTGCTCGCTGCTGCGGGTGCCGCACCTGGTCCTCTGCGTCAACAAGATGGATCTGGTCGACTGGTCGCAGGAGATCTACGAGCGGATCGCCGACGAGTTCACCACGTTCGCGGCCAAGCTGGAGGCGCCGGACCTCGCGGTGGTGCCGATCTCGGCGTTGCGCGGCGACAACATCGTGAACCGGTCCGACAACATGCCGTGGTACGAGGGTCCGTCACTGCTGCACCATCTGGAACGGGTGCACATCGCCTCGGACCGCAACCTCGTGGACGTGCGGTTCCCGGTGCAGTACGTCATCCGTCCGCAGTCGACGACCGTGACGGACTACCGCGGTTACGCCGGTCAGGTGGCCTCGGGGGTGCTCAAGCCCGGCGACGAGGTGATGGTGCTGCCGTCCGGGTTCACCAGCCAGATCGCGAGCATCGACACCGCCGACGGCCCGGTCGCCGAGGCGTACCCGCCGATGTCGGTGACCGTGCGGTTGACCGACGAGCTGGACGTGTCGCGCGGTGACATGATCTGCCGGCCGAACAACGCGCCGGCGGTGGCGCAGGACATCGAGGCGATGCTCTGCTGGATGGACGAGACCCGGCCGTTGCAGGCGGGCGGGAAGTACGCCATCAAGCACACCACCCGGAGCGCCCGGGCGGTGGTACGCGGCCTGCAGTACCGGCTCGACGTGAACTCGCTGCACCGGGACGAGACGGCCACCTCGCTGGCGTTGAACGAGATCGGCCGGGTGCGGTTGCGGACCACCGTGCCGCTGCTGGCCGACGAGTACCGGCGTAACCGCACCACGGGCGGGTTCATCCTGATCGACGAGAGCACGAACCGGACCGTGGGCGCCGGCATGATCGTCGACGCCACCTGATCCCGGTCCGCCCGGCCCCGTCGCACCGATCATGAAGTTGGCTGGCTGTTCGATCTCGATACCGCCGGCCAACTTCATGATCAACCGAGGCGGGCCCGGGACGGCCGGGCCGGGACGGCCGGCTCGATTCAGGACAGTCGGCGGGCTCCTGGACCGGGTAGCACGGTGAACGACCGTGGCGGGGTGAAACCCTGGTCGGCGAAGGCGTCGGTCACGGCCGTTGCCACCGCGTCGGCACGGTCGGTGTCGGCAAGTGCGATCACACAGCCCCCGAAACCGCCGCCGGTCATCCGGGCACCGTACGCACCGGCGCCCAGCGCGGCCGTCACCGCGGTGTCCACCTCCGGGACGGTGATCTCGAAGTCGTCCCGCATCGAGGCGTGCGAGGCGGTGAGCAGCGGCCCGATCTCCCGGACCCGCCCCGCCCGCAGCAACGCCACGGTGTCCAGCACCCGCTGGTTCTCGGTCACCACATGCCGCACCCGCCGCCGGATCACCTCGTCGGGCAGCCGGCCCAGCGCCGTGTCCAACTCGGCCTGATCGACATCGCGCAGCGCGGGCACGCCGAGCTGCCGGGCGGCCTCCTCACAGGCCCGGCGACGGTCGGCGTACTCGCCGTCGACGTGCCGGTGCTCGGCGCGGGTGTCGATGATGACGATCGAGAGGCCGGCACCGACCAGGTCGAACGGAATGTGCTCCACCTCGAACGAGCGGCAGTCCAGGAACAGCGCGTGTCCCTCGCGGCAGCGGATCGAGGCGGACTGGTCCATCACCCCGGTGGGCGCGCCGACGTACTCGTTCTCGGCGCGCTGCGCGAGCCGGGGCCGGTCGTCGACCGGCAGGTCCAGGCCGCCGAGGTCGGCCAGGGCGGTGAGTACGGCGGACTCCAGCGCGGCCGAGGACGACAGCCCGGCGCCCAGCGGCACGTCCGAGGCGATCGCCAACTCGGCGTGCGGCACCCGGTGCCCGGCCTCGCGCAGCGCCCACACCACGCCCGCGACGTACGCGCCCCAGCCCGGAACCACCCCGGGCGCCAGGCCGGCATCGTCGAACGAGATCCGCTCCGGCCCGACCTCGGACCAGACCGACCAGTTGGCCCGGTCGGCCGCGGCGGCCGCCACCACCGTGTGCTGGGGCAGGGCGAACGGCAGGACGTACCCGTCGTTGTAGTCGGTGTGCTCGCCGATCAGGTTCGCCCGGCCCGGGGCCACCCAACAGCCGGCCGGCTCACCGGCGTACTCGGTCCGGAAACCGGCGACGGCCCGCTCGGCCACCGGATCCGGCTGCGTCGGCTGGTCGGTCACGGCTGCTCCAGGATCTGCGTACGGTAGAACGCCCAGGCGTCGCTCACCATGTCGTGCAGGGTCGGCTTCGCCGGGGTCCAACCCAGCTCGGCGCGGGCCCGGTCGGACGAGGCGACCAGCGCCGCCGGATCGCCCTCCCGGCGGGGGGCGACCTCCACCGGCAACGGATGACCGGTGACCTCCCGGACCACCTCGGCCACCTGACGGTTCGTGAAGCCGCTGCCGTTGCCAAGGTTGAACACCCGGTGCTCGCCCGGTCGGGCGGCGTCCAGGGCCAGCAGGTGGGCCTGGGCCAGGTCCTCCACGTGGATGTAGTCCCGGACGCAGGTGCCGTCGGCGGTGGGGTAGTCGTCGCCGAAGATCTGGAGCTTGTCCCGCCGGTCGGCGGCGACCTCCAGCGCGATCGGGATCAGGTGCGTCTCCGGGTCGTGCCGTTCGCCGAGCGCGACGCCGGGTCGCAGATAGGCGCCGGCGACGTTGAAGTACCGCAGCGACACGGCGGCCAGGCCGTGCGCGGTCGCCTCCGAGGTCAGCGCCAGGTCGATGGCGAGCTTGGTCGAGCCGTACGGGTTGGTGGGGGCCGTCACGGCGGTCTCCCGGATCGGCAGCTCGACCGGATTGCCGTAGACGGCGGCGGTGGACGAGAAGACCAGCCGGGGTACCCGAGCGGCGCGTACCGCGTCGAGCAGTGCGAGCGTACCCACGGTGTTGTTCCGCCAGTAGCGCTCGGGCCGGACCATCGACTCGCCGGCGGCGATCAGCGCGGCGAAGTGCAACACGCCGTCGAAACCGGCTTCCGGGGTGAGGATCCGGGCCGCCTCCTGCACCGGCAGCTCGACGAACTCGGCCTCGGCGGCGAGTGCGGCCCGGTGCCCGGTGCGGAGGTCGTCGAGCACCACGACCTGGTGTCCGGCATCGAGGAGCAACCGGGTGACGACGCCGCCGATGTACCCCGCGCCGCCGGTGACCAGCAGTTTCACGCTTTGTCCTCCCTGTCGGCCGCCGGAGGGACGGCGGTACCCGGTTGTGGATCAGCCTACGGTCGGCGGTTGGTCGCCGCCGACCGACCGGCTTTCATGTTCGCACACATCCGAACGTAATCGAACACCGCAGTGCGTCGGCCACCGCAGTGCGTCGGCCACCGCAGTGCGTCGGCCACCGAGCTGCGTCGGCCACCGAGCTGCGTCGGCCACCGCGCTGCGTCGACCCCGACGGGTCCGCGCTGTCTACCATCACTGGCATGCGGGAAGGTGGCAGTCCCGGGCCCCGGCGACGATCGTCGGGGCGTCCACGACGGCAGCCCGGCCGGATGGCCCGGGTGGTGGCCCGGGTCGTGGTCCGGGCGGCGGACGCCGCCACCCGGCTGGTCACGGACCTGCTCGGCGCGAGCCCGGCCGCCGGCCGGGAACGGATCAGCGAGGCCGAGCTGCGTGATCTGGTCGCGGCCAACACCCGCCTCGACCCGGTGGAACGGCGGATCATCGACGAGGTGCTGGTGGCCGGCGCGAGCCTGGTACGCGAGGTGATGATGCCGCGGACCGAGGTGGTGTTCCTGACCGCCAGCCTGACGGTCGGTGAGGCGGCCGAGCGGGCGCGGGACGCTACCCACACCCGCTACCCGGTGGTCGACGGCACCCACGACGACGTGATCGGCTTCGTCCACCTGCGTGATCTGCTGCTGCACCCGCCCGCCGACGGCACCCGGGTCCGGGATCTGGTCCGCGAGGTGAAGCGGCTGCCCGGCAGCAAGCGGGTGCTGGCCGCGCTCACCGAGATGCGGCGGGAGCGCCATCATCTCGCGGTCGTGGTGGACGAGTACGGCGGGACCGCCGGGATCGTCACCCTGGAGGACCTGATCGAGGAACTGGTGGGCGAGATCCACGACGAGTACGACACCGACCCGGACCCGGTGGCGGCCGGCTTCGCCGTCGAGGCGGACGGCCGGCTCAACCTCGCCGACTTCGCCGAACGGGCCGGCATCGAGCTGGCCGCCGGACCGTACGAGACGGTGGGCGGGTTCGTGATGGCCGCCCTCGGCCGGCTACCGGTGGTCGGCGACGAGGTGCAGGTGGACGTGCCGGTGGCCGACGACGACGGACCGTCGGGGGAGACCAACAGGTGGACGCTGCGGGTGCTGGCCCTGGACGGCCGCCGCATCGGCCGGTTGGCGATCTCGCCAACCCGGCCGGCCAACGGCGTTCCCGCGCAACCTGCGTCCGGCGGCATGCCGGGGTTGACTGCGCCCAACGGTGTTTCCCGCGCGGACTTCGCCGACCGCGACGGACGTTAGGAAGGGCCCCCTCCTGTACAAAAAGCGATAAGAAGGGGCCCTTCCTTTCATCGGTCCGGGGGGTCGTCGCGACGGGGCGGCGTTGCTGACAGAATGCCGGCATGTCCGACGCAGGCGCCCGCCCCCGGGTCTTCTCCGGCATCCAGCCAACCGCCGACTCGTTCCACCTCGGCAACTACCTGGGAGCGCTGCGCAACTGGGTGGCCATGCAGGACACCCATGACGCGTTCTACTGCGTGGTGGACCTGCACGCCATCACCGCCGGGCACGATCCCGCGGTGCTGCGCCAGCGGACCCGGGTGGCCGCCGCACAGTTGCTGGCGGCCGGGCTCGACCAGGAGCGGTGCACCCTGTTCGTCCAGTCCCAGGCGCCGGAACACGCGCAGCTGGCCTGGGTACTGAGCTGTATCACCGGCTTCGGCGAGGCGAGCCGGATGACCCAGTTCAAGGACAAGTCGACCCGGCAGGGCACCGAGCGGGCCAGTGTGGGCCTGTTCACGTACCCGATCCTGCAGGCCGCGGACATCCTGCTCTACCAGGCCGACGCGGTGCCGGTGGGCGAGGACCAGCGCCAGCATCTGGAGCTGACCCGTGACCTGGCCCAGCGGTTCAACGGCCTGTTCGGGCCGACGTTCACCGTTCCGGCGCCGTACATCGTCAAGGACACCGCCAAGATCACGGATCTGCAGGATCCGACGGCGAAGATGTCCAAGTCGGCCTCCTCGCCGGCCGGCATCATCGACCTGCTCGACGACCCCGCGAAGTCGGCGAAGAAGATCCGTTCGGCGGTGACCGACACTGGCCGCGAGATCATCTTCGAGCCGGAGAGCAAGCCCGGCATCGCCAACCTGTTGACCATCTACTCGGCACTGAGCGACCGGACCATCGACGAGCTGGTCGAGGCGTACGCCGGCAAGGGCTACGGCGACCTCAAGAAGGACCTGGCCGAGGTGGTCACCGACGCGGTGCGGCCGATCCAGGAGCGCACCCGGGCCTATCTCGAAGACCCGGCGCAGCTGGACAAGCTGCTCGCGGTGGGCGCCGAGAAGGCCCGGGCGGTCGCCTCGGCCACCCTGCGCACCACCTATGACCGGGTGGGTTTCCTGGGGCCGGGCCGGCCGGCCTAGTTCGGTCGCGCGGCAGGCGGATGGCGGAGAGGGCAGACCGGCGAACCGGCCGGTGGTGAGCGGGAGCGTGGTTCGGACGGACGGTACGCGTAACAGCGGGATCGCGACGACGCAGATCGGCATCGCGATCGACATCCCCCCGCCGTGGGGTGAGTTCCTGACCCGGTGTCGGGCCGAGGCCGGCGATCCGCAGGCGGTGGACGTACCGGCACACGTCACGCTGCTCGGGCCGACCGAGATCCCGTCGACCAGCCTGCCGGTCATCGAGGAGCACCTGGCCACGGTGGCCGGTCAGCATCTGC
Organism: Plantactinospora sp. A48; assembly: GCF_055793945.1. Lineage (NCBI taxonomy): Bacteria > Bacillati > Actinomycetota > Actinomycetes > Micromonosporales > Micromonosporaceae > Plantactinospora > Plantactinospora sp. A48. The sequence goes on from NZ_JBTIXF010000003.1 coordinate 33,865, forward strand.
CGTTCACCATGCACCTGCGGGGCACCGGCACCTTCCGGCCGATCACCGAGGTGGTCTTCGTGGTGGTGGCTGCCGGCATCAGTGAGTGTGAGCTGCTAGTCGAGTCCATCCGCTCGGCGCCGGACCTGCACCGGGAGACCCGGTTCCCCTACCACCCACACGTCACGGTGGCCCAGGATGTCGCGCCCGAGGCCCTGGACAAGATCTACGATGACCTCGCGGATTTCTCCGCCCGGTTCGAGGTGGAGCACTTCACCCTCTTCTCGCACAGTGGGCAGACCCGGTGGCAGCCGCGCCGGGACTTCGAGTTGACCGGTCAGGACTGTTCCTGACGCCACCGGCCGGTGCCCGGCGGCCGGGCGCTGGCCGGTGCCGTTCCGGAAGCCACCGGGTGGTGCCCGCCGGACGGGCACCGGATCGGCGAGGATGAGTGGCGTGGATCTCCTGTCCCGGATCGAGGCCGGCTTCGACCGGTGGATCGAGGTGCTGCGGCGCCGCTCGGCGTGGTTCGACCACTTCTGGCGGGCGCTGATGCGCTACCAGGATGTTCTTGGCGGTCGGCTCGCCGCGGCCATCGCGTACTACGGCTTCTTCGCCTTCTTCGCGCTCGGCCTGCTGGCGTACTCGATCTTCGGCGTGGTGATCAGGAGCAGCGCGGGGGTCCGGGTGGCCGTCGCGGACTTCCTCGCCAACAACCTGCCCTTCGTCGATCTCAACCAGATCCTCAACAGCGGCAGCACGGCGAGCGTGGCCGGTGCGATCATCCTGGTCTTCACCGGGGTGGGCTGGATCGAGGCGATCCGTTCCTCGCAGCGGCTGATCTACGGCCTGCAACAGCAACCGGGCAACATCGTGGTCCGCTGGTTGATCGACCTGGCTGTGCTGTTCGGGGTGTTCCTCATGCTGGGCGTGTCGGTGGCCGCCATCGACGCGTTGGAATCGCTGCTGCGTTGGCTGCTGCGCAGCACCGGCTCGGTGGGCCTGGGCATTCTCAGCGGGGTGCTGAGCGTCCTGGTGAACCTCGTGCTGGCCACGGCCCTGATGGTCGCCGTGCCACGGGTCAAGATCAGCAGTCGCCGGCTGCGGCCGGCGATCCTCTTCGTGGCCGTGGGCATCACCCTGCTGAACACCGTCGGGCGGTACTGGGTGGGACGTACCGAGCGGAACCCCGCGTACACCGTGGTGGCCGGCGCGGTGGCCCTGCTGCTGTACCTCTACCTGCTCAATCAGCTGCTGTTGTTCGGCGCGGCGATCGCCGCCACCAGTGAGTACGGCCGGGTGGTTGACCTGTCCGGGGGGCGCCCGCCTGAGGTCATCGCCCCGCCGCCCTCGGTCCCGCCGGCTTCGATGCCGCCCGGGCGGCGTCCGGAGCGGCCGGTGGAGGACGAGGACGACTGATCATCTGCATGAAATCGCGAGAACCGCAATACGGGCAAATCGGTCCACTGGTCGACCGGCGGCCGACATGATGAGGCGCGTGGGCGCACTCGTGACACTGGACCTGCCGGACGGCTCGCCGATGCTCCGGCAGCCGTGGATCATCACCTTCGGCCCGCTCGACGACGTGGACGAGTGGGAGCCGGTGGTGTGCGGTCCGTACGAGCGCCCGCACGCACTGGCGCTGGCCGAGGCGGTGGTGGCCGACGAACAGTTGATGGCGGTGGTGGAGCCGTTGGTGATGGCCGTCTCGACCAGGGAGATCCAGGCCGAGATCGCCGCGGCCCGCAGCGCGGCCGAGGACGACGCGGCGGAGCGGGCGGACGCCGATCTCTACGCGGACTACGGAGACCCGGACCTCGACGCCGAGTTGGCCGAGCTGACCGAACCGTCCCAGCGGGAGCCCGGCACGCCACCCAGCGAGGCCGAGGTCAGAGCCGGCTTCGCCCGGATCGCGACGCTGCTGACCAGTGACGGCCCGGTCGCGCCCGGGGACTGAGAAGCCCGTCGGCGGTGTTCCCGCGCAGTCGAGGATGAGAAGGCCCGCAACGGCATCCCGGGACTGAGGGGCCGAAGCCCGAAGCGAAGAGCGCCGGTGGCCCGCGGTTGCGGGACACCGGCGCCACCATCGCCCCCCACCACAGGGGTCTGCGGTCGGTCCGCCCGGGGCGACGCTGCACACCGGGTGACCTGACCTGACCATCGCCTTACCCCAGGGACGCCGGTTCGAACCATCTCGTCGCAGCGCCGTCCGACAGAACCTCAGGATCGAGGCTCCGGAAGTCAGCCGGCGGGCGAGGGCAGCGGCGAAACCGGGGAGAGCGGGGTCCCCGAGGTCACCTGATTCGCCGGGGCCGTCGGTGCCGCCGCCGGGGCGACCGCCGTCGAGCCTCGAACCACCAGCTCGGGCCGGAAGACGTACTCGGTGTGCGGAGCGGCGTGCCCGTTGATCTCATCGACCAGGGCCCGGACGGCAGCCACGGCCATCGAGATCACCGGTTGGCGCATCGTGGTCAACGGTGGATCGGTGAAGGCCATCAGCGGTGAGTCGTCATAGCCGACCACGGAGAGGTCCCGAGGCACCGCCAATCCGCGTTGCCGACCAGCCCGTACGGCGCCCAGGGCCATCAGGTCGGAGCCACAGACCAGCCCGGTGACCCCCCGCTCGATGAGCCGGCCGGCGGCGGCCTCCCCACCCTCCACGCCGAACAGCGACAGCTCGGCCAACTCGTCCAGGTCGGCGTCGGCGAGACCGACCAGGCGCCCCATCGCGGCCCGGTAGCCGGCCACCTTGCGCCGCACGGGTACGAAGCGGTCGGGCCCGGTGATCAGGCCGATCCGGCGGTGGCCGAGCGCGACCAGGTGAGCAACGGCCAACTCGGCCGCCTCCCGGTCGTCACAGGAGACGAACGGCGCCGGAATGCCCGGTGCGTACCCGTTGATCATCACTATCGGCAGCGGGCGGGTGAGCAGCGCGCGGTAGCGGTCGTGGTCGGCGGCGGTGTCGGCGTGCCGGCCGGAGACGAAGACGATGCCGGAGACCTGGCGGTCGAGCAGCATCTCGACGTACTCGTCCTCGGTCACGCCGCCGGGCGCCTGGGTGCACAGCACCGGGGTGAAGCCCGACTGAGCCAGCGCCGACTCGATGATCTGGGCGAAGGCCGGGAAGATCGGATTTTCCAGCTCCGGCACGACCAGCCCGACCAGGCCGGCGCTGCGTTGACGCAACCGGGCGGGGCGCTCGTAGCCGAGCACATCGAGAGCGGTCAGTACCGCCTGCCGGGTTTCCGGCGCCACCCCGGGCCGGTCGTTGAGCACGCGGGACACGGTGGCTTCGCTCACCTGAGCCTGCTGAGCGATGTCTGACAACCGAGCGCGCATGGCCGCACCCTACTCAACAGCGGTTTCCCGCCGGTAGCCTCGTCCGACCTGGTGACCGACGGCCGCACGCCGGGTCCGGTAGTCCAACGCCGGAAGGGGCGGCGGTTCCCCCGTGTCCCCGCCACCCCTCCAGGAGTCCCTGGTCCCGTCGAGCGGGTCAGCCCGCCAGCATGTCGTACAGGGCCGGCGGCGCCTCCCGGGCCGCGTCCCCGGTCGGCGCGGTGAGCTTCGGGGCGGAGCCGTAGTCGCGGTAGTTGACGACGTACTCGAATGCCTTGTGCTTGCCGGCCGCCGGAACCCGCATGGTGAACGCGGTCAGGTTGTCACCGGTCACCTCGGCGGTGAACGGGACCTGCTTGGCGGCGGCACCGAGCGCGGTCATCTCCTCGGCATCCAGCACCTTGGCCGCCTCTCCGGTGGACAGATCGAGGACGCCGGCGTACCGCCCGGAGCCCTTGTCCTCGACGGACGTCGCGTTCTGGACCAGCGGACCGACATTGCCCTGGTCCGCCCCGTCGTAGGTCGGGATGGCGTCCTCGCCGGTCAGCTTCGACCGGTTCAGGTGCATCCACCGGTCCGGGAACTTCGGCAGCAGGGCGACCTGCCTGCGGTCCCCGGTGAACTTCACCCTGACCCAGGACTGCTCGGTGACGACCAGGAAGGACATCTTCATGGCGAAGCCCTCCTGCCGCACCGAGGTGGCGAGCTGGAGCGCCTTCGCCGCCGGGTCCACCGAGCCGGAGATGTCGCTCGACTCGTCCTTGCCGCTGAACCGGAACGGCCCCTCGGAACCGTCCGGTACGGCCGCGAGCAACGCCTCCTTGGGCGACTGCGTGGCCACCTGCGCCACGGTCGCCGGGTCACAACCGGTCACGGGTACGGCCATCGCGACCAGGGTGGCGGCAACCACCGCTCCCTTCCGGGTGTGTCGTACGGAGGCGGTCTGTCGATTCATGTCTCTGCTCTCCCAGCGTGTTTCTGCCCGGCGGTCCCGTGCCTCGGGACGGCCGGTAGCGAACACTGCTCGGGATCACTGCCGAGCGACTGCCGATATGCTGCCGTTCGACTGCGGCCTCACTGCGGCCGTACGGGGATCGGGTCGGGGGATGAGGCCAGTGGCGGGTGAGCTGCGCTTCGAGGTCCTCGGGCCGCAGCGCGCCTGGGCCGGTGACCAGGAGCTTGACCTGGGCCCGGGCAAGCAGCGGGCGGTGCTGGGCGTGCTGCTGCTGCGGGCCGGTCGGCCCGTCCCGACCGGACAGATCCTCGACGCGGTGTGGCAGGAGGACCTGCCGGCCAACGGTCCGAACGTCGTGCAGAAGTACGTCGCCGGTCTCCGGCGGATCCTCGAACCCGACCGGTCCCCACGGGCCCCCGGGCAACTGATCGGGCTGACCGAGGCCGGGTACGTGCTGCGGGTCGGACCCGAGGCGGTTGACCTCACCCGTTTCGAGGCACTGGTACGCCGGGCCCGGGCCGCCCGGTCCCGGGGCGAACCGGCGGCGGCTGTCGACGCGCTCCGGTCCGCACTGGAACTGTGGCGTGGGGAGCCGCTGGGCGGGCTCAGCGGTCCGTACTTCGCCGCGGCCCGGGTCCGGCTGGTCGAGGACCGTGCCGCCGCCGTGGAGCTGTGGGCCGAGTTGGAGCTGTCCCGCGGAAACCATCGCGATCTGGTGACCGAACTGGTGCCGCTGGTCGACGAGATGCCGTTGCGGGAGCAACTGCGCCACGCCCTGATGCTGGCCCTGTACCGCAGTGGCCGGCAGGCCGACGCCCTGGCGGCGTACCGGGACATCCGGCGGTTGCTCGCGGAGGAACACGGGCTGGAGCCGGGGGAGGCCCTGCGTGAGCTGCATGGCCGGATCCTGCGCGCCGACCCCGACCTCGCCGGCCCGACCGCGCCGTCGCCGCCGATAGCCCCGCCGCCCCCGGCCCCGCCCGTGGTTCCGCCGCCACCTGCCCCGCCGGTGGCTCCGCCTCCGCCGGTCGCGCCGGCGCCGGCCCTGCCGGTGGCTCCGCCCCCGCCGGCCCTGCCGGTGGCTCCGCCGCCGCCGGCGCTGTCGGCCCCGCCGGTGGTTCCACCGGGCTCGCTGGCTGGCTGGCCGCCCGTGACCTACGGGCCGCCGCTGTCACCGTCCGGATATCCGGGTACGGCGTACTCTCCGGCTCCGGCGCGCCCGCGCGACGATCCGCCACGCTGGTTGGTGGCCCTGGTCACCTTCATCGGCGCGCTGGTGGCGCTGGCCAGTTTCGGGTCCCTGACCTGGCTCGTCTTCCTCGGCTATGCCCTGTACCGGCGGAGTCGCCGATTGGCCATCACCGGGATCGGTTACGGGGCGTTGTTCGCGACGTTCCTCAGCATCGTGGTGCACGAGAATCCGGACTACGAGGCCTTCAGGGCCCTGGATGCGATCGCACTCCCGAGCCTGTTGATCAGCTGGCTCGGTGGCGCGGCACACATCGTGCTGCTCAATCGGCAGGTGCGGACCGCGATCGGCGGCCGCCCGGCCGGCTCGGGTGGCGGCGTGCGGCACCGGTCGGATCCGGGTCGGCTCCGGCGGGAACAGGCGAGGTATCTGCTCTACCACTACCCGGCGGCCCGGCAGGAGTTGCGGATCGGCCGGCCCGACCTGCCGCGCAACTATGACGACGGCGGACTGGTCGACGTCAATTCGGTGGCCGATGACGTGCTGCGCCGGCTGCCGGGACTGGCACCCGAGCAGGGCCATCAGGTCAGCGTCGACCGCTGGCTGCGCGGGCCGTACGCCTCGATGGAGGACCTGGCCGGGCGCTGCCTGCTGCCTCCGGCGGTGACCGATACCCTCCGCGAGGTCCTGATCTTCCTTCCCCCCACCCCGCACCCCGCCCCCGGATCGCCCGGGCCTCCCCGCCCCCCTGGTTGAGCACGGGTTGTACTGCGACTTTCCGGCCGATGAGCGCAGGGAAGCCCATGATCGGCGCGTACCGGCGCGAGAGCGTCGGGTGGCGCTGGTAGAAAGGCCGGATGACGCAGGAGCGGACGGCGGTACGGGACCGGGCCGAGGCGGTGCTGCGGCGGCTGGCCGGCGCGGGCGCGCGGTTGCGCGACGACCAGTGGCGGGCCATCGAGGCGCTGGTGGTCGACAAGCGTCGGGTGCTCTGCGTGCAACGCACCGGTTGGGGCAAGTCGGCGGTCTACTTCGTGGCCACCGCGCTGCTGCGCGCCGGTGCCGCCGAGCCGGTCGGGAGCGGGTCCTCGGCCTCCCGGGCCGGCGACGCCTTCGGGCCGGGCGGGGGCGGGTCCTCGGCGCCGGCGGCCGGGCCGACCGTGATCGTGTCGCCGCTGTTGGCGCTCATGCGCAACCAGGTGGAGGCGGCGGGCCGGGCCGGTATCCGGGCCCGGACGATCAACTCCGCGAATCTGGACGAGTGGGACGAGATCGCGGCCGAGATCCACGCGGGTACGGTGGACGTGCTGCTGATCAGCCCGGAACGGCTCAACAACCCGGACTTCCGGGATGCCATCCTGCCCCGGTTGGCGGCCACCACCGGGCTGCTCGTGGTGGACGAGGCGCACTGCGTCTCCGACTGGGGGCACGACTTCCGCCCCGACTACCGGCGGCTGCGGACCTTCCTCGCCGACCTGCCGGCCGGCACCCCGGTGCTGGCCACCACGGCCACCGCGAACGCGCGGGTCACCGCCGACGTGGCCGAACAGCTCAGCACCGATCCCGATGGACGGCTGACGGGGGACACGCTCGTGCTGCGTGGCCCGCTGGACCGCGAGTCGCTGCGGCTCGCCGTAGTCGATCTGCCGAGCCCGGCCCACCGGCTCGGCTGGCTCGCCGACCACCTGGACCGGCTGCCCGGCTCGGGCATCATCTACACCCTCACGGTCGCGGCGGCGGCCGAGACGGCGGAGTTCCTCACCGCCCGGGGCTACGCCGTCGCTTCGTACACCGGGCAGGCCGAGGACGCGGACCGGCGTGCCGCCGAGCAGGACCTGCTGGACAACAAGATCAAGGCCCTGGTCGCGACGAGCGCGCTGGGCATGGGGTTCGACAAGCCGGATCTCGGCTTCGTCGTACACCTGGGTGCCCCGCCGTCGCCGATCGCGTACTACCAGCAGGTTGGCCGGGCGGGTCGGGCCGTGGACCACGCCGAGGTGCTGCTGCTGCCGGGCGCCGAGGACGCGGCGATCTGGCGGTACTTCGCCTCACTCGCCTTCCCACCCGAGGAGCAGGTGCGGCGGGTGCTCGACGCCCTGGACCCGGACCGTCCCCTCTCGACGCAGGCGCTCGAACCGATTGTCGACCTGCGCCGGGCCCGGCTGGAACTGATGCTCAAGGTGCTCGACGTGGACGGCGCGGTCCGTCGGGTGCGTGGCGGTTGGGTGGCCACCGGCCAGCCCTGGGTCTACGACACCGCGCGGTTGCGGCGCGTCGCCGAGGCGCGCACCGCCGAGCAACAGGCCATGCGGGAGTACGCGGCGACGACCGGCTGCCGGATGCGGTTCCTGCGGGAGTGCCTGGACGACCCGGCGGCGACGGACTGTGGCCGGTGCGACCGGTGCGCGGAACCGCGCTTCGACCGGGAGGTTTCGGCGCCGGCCCTCGATGCCGGGAACGCCTTTCTCGGCCGGCCCGGGGTGCAGATCCCGGCCAAGAAGCTCTGGCCGACCGGGATGGAGGCGGTCGGCGTACCGCTGAAGGGCCGCATCCCCCCGGCGGAGCAGGTGCGGCCGGGCCGGGCGGTGGGCCGGCTCTCCGACCTCGGCTGGGGTGGTCGGCTGCGCGCGATGCTCGGGCCGGAGGCGCCGGACGGGCCGGTACCGGACGACGTGGCGGACGCCGTCGTGGCGGTGCTCAGGGAGTGGGCGCACGGTGCCGACCCGTGGCCGAGCCGGCCGGTGGGGGTGGTCGCGGTGGCGTCCCGGCGCCGGCCCGAACTCGTCCGCTCGTTGGCCGGGCGGATCGCAACCGTCGGCCGGCTGCCGCTGCTCGGCGTCGTGGTCCCGGTGGCCGACGCCCCACCCGGTGGCGGCGCCCGGGGCAACAGCGCCCAGCGGGTACGCGCGTTGCACGGCGCGTTCGAGGTGCCGGCCGACCTGGCGGACGAACTGACCCGGCTGGCCGGTCCGGTGCTGCTGGTCGACGACCTGGTCGACACCGGCTGGACGATGACGCTGGTCGGTCGGCTCCTGCGGCTGGCCGGGGCACCGGACGTACTTCCGCTGGCCCTCGGTCTGGCCGCCTGACCACCCTTCCCGGCCCGGTTCGCGCCAGTCCCGGGCCGCGCCAGGAGGGCCGGGGGAACCAGGGGGGGTGGGTCAGGCGGGGCGGCCGTAGCCGTGTACGGGCTGCGAGTCCACGGAGTCGATCCGGATCCGCTCACCCGTTCGCGGCGCGTGAATCATCTTGCCGCCGCCCACGTAGATGGCGACGTGGTGGATGGACGGGTAATAGAAGACCAGGTCGCCGGGGCGCAGGGCGGACCGACCGATCCGAGTCACCGCGCGCCACTGTCGAGCCGCGTTGTGTGGCAGTTGGACTCCGGCGGTGGCCCAGGCGGCCGAGGTGAGGCCCGAGCAGTCGTAGCCGTTCGGGCCGGCGGCACCCCACCGGTAGTTCTTGCCGAGCTGCGCGTACGCGAACCGTACCGCCTTCGCGGCGCCGCCGGTGCCGGGTGGTGGCGCCGGGACGGGTCCGTCCACCACCTGCCGGGTCGCCGCCGCCTCGGCGGTGCGGCGCAACGCGGTCAGGTCGGCGATCTCCCGTTCGATCTGCCGTTTGCGAAGCGCCAGCTGACGCTCATCGGCCCGCTGCTCGGCGGCCAGCGCACGGGCGTCCCGGCGGGTCACCGCGAGTCTGTTCCGGGCCGTGGTCAACGACTCCAACGCGCCGCGCTGGTCGCGGCCGAGCTGCTGCAACGTGGTGAGCGATTCGACCAGGTCGGCGCTGGTCCCGTCCAGCAGGGCGAGCACGGCCACGGTGTCGGTCCGGCCGGTCCGGTACGCCGTCGCGGCGATCATCCCGACCTGGCCACGGTGATCCGCCAGCTGCCGTTCGAGGGTCGCCAGTTCGGCGTCGAGTGCGGTGATCCTGTGCTGGGTGTCGAGCAGGTCTTCGTGCAGATCGTTGTAGTCCTCGACCACCACCTCCAGGCGTTCCGCTGCGTCGGAGAGTTGTCGTGCGGTCCCGGCTGGGTCGGGCGCGGCGTGGGCGGCGTCGGGCGTCGCGCTCAGCGCGCACACCATGACGACGGCCAGCGGGGCCATCCGGCGGGACGACAGAATTGTCGGCACGACCACCACAACGATTGGCGCCGATAGAAGGAGACGCCCCGGATCGATGTCAGCTTGCGCGTCGGACCGTCCGCCGGGCCAGATAGTGCAGCATGTCCCGGATGTCTTTCTTCTCCTCAGCGGCGACCCGGGGGTCGGCCAGCCGGTTGAGGATGGCTCGGATGTCCTCGTCGACCCGGGTGCCGGTGCTTCGGCTGACCCGCGTGCCGGAGCTGTCGCCATCGGGTAGTCCGAGGGCCCGGAACGCCGCCGCGACCGGTACGTCCAGCGCCGCGCAGAAGCCTCGGACCTTGGCCAACTCGGGATAGTCCTGCCAGTCACCGGCCAGCCAGCGGAACACGGTGGATCGACCGACACCGGTGTGCGCGGCGAGGTCGGTGACCGTCCAGCCCCGGTCCGACCGCGCGTCGTCGATCGCTCTGCGGACAAAGCGGGCGAACGCCGCCTGTGGCGTCTCCGGCACCGGCTCACCCCTTCAGCCCACCAATCGGACCTACCGGGTCGAGCCTAACCTGAACGACCACCGACGCGGTCAGCCGACCGACCGGTTGGTCCCGTCCATCGGACTGATCAACATGAATCCGCCGGGCGGGGCCGATCCGCGGCCGGCGGCCCGCTCCCGTCGGTCCGGCCGGCCGGCGCCGGATGTCCGGCGCGGGACACGAGCGGTGATCAACCGCATCCTCTATGCTCGACGCTCACCCGACGCTGGTCGGCGGCCTGGCGTCGCGGTGCAGGCCGAGTCGCAGCGAGGACGAGGAGACCATGTCCGACTCCACCTCTCCGCCTCCGCACAGCCCCGGGGCGATCAGCCTGTTCTTCGTTGCCAAGGCCGCGCTGTTCGCAGCCGGCTTCTGGATCTGGCTGATCGTGCTGATGGCCCGGGGTGGTGCCGCCACCGGGGTACACCTGGTCGCCGCGTCCGGCGGGATCGTCACCACCCTGGTCTCGGTGGTGCTGGGCGCGCGCCTGGCGCTCCAGCGCAACGCCGCGGTTCGGCACGCCGAACTCAAGCGCCTGCTGGTGGACATCTCCTGGAACGCGTTCGCCGCCGCTGGGAACGGGAACGACGAGCGGGGGGCCAAGGTGGTGCCGTTCCGGGGTGCCTCGCTCGACGCCCCGACGGCCCACCGGAGCCACGGCGAGACAAACGAATTCGAGCGCCGCCGCTGACCGATCGACGGCGTCCGCGATGGGCTGACCGGCAGCGCCGTCGCTGACCGACGGCATCCCGGCCGGTCCACCTCGGAAGCGGCAACAGCAGGGTCGGCCTGACCGGTCAGTCCGCTCGGGGCCCCGGCGCGGGTGGCGGGCCGAGCAGGCGTTCCAGTGCCGGGGTGACCCGCCAGTCAGCCACCAGCGAGTGGTAGTCCGCGGACTGTTCGGGCGTACCGGTGGAGCCGGTACGGGCGGCGCGGATCAGCAGGTTCCGGGGAGTGTGCTGGGAGTCGACGAACTCGACCACCTCCACCCGGTAGCCGTGCAGCCGGAGCAGCGCGGCCCGCAGGGAGTCGGTCAGCACGTCGGCCAACCGCTCGCGCAGGATGCCGTGCCGGGTCACCAGGTCGTACGGCGCGGGCGTCGGCTCCCGGCGTAGCTGCGCCGCCAGATCGTGGTGGCAGCACGGCGCGGCGAGCACCCACCGGGCCTGCCAGCGGACGGCTCGGGCGAGCGCCTCGTCCGTGGCGGTGTCGCAGGCGTGCAGCGCGAGGACGAGGTCGGGTGAGGCGGCCACCTCGGCGTCCAGGATGGTGCCGGCCACGAAGCTGACCCGGTCGGCGCAGCCGAGCTGCTCGGCCAGCGCCGAGTTGCGGCGCCGCTGGTCCTCCCGGACGTCCACCCCGATCAGCTCGACGTCCAGCCCGCGACCGGTGAGATAGCGGTACGCGGCGAAGCTGAGGTAGGCGTTGCCGCAGCCCAGATCGACCACGCGCAACGGCCCGGTCAGTTCGGTGGGCAGGGTGGCGGCGAGCGCGCGCAGGAAGGCGTCGACCTGCCGGCGCTTGGCCGCGCTGCCACCGACGGCGGCGTACAACGCGTCCCCGGGGTCGAGCAGATGTTCCTTTGCCCGGTCGTTGCCGTTCACCGGGGCTGGCGGGCGTTCGGCGATGGCCCGGTGCACCTGGGCGTCACCCTTCTTGGTGATCCGGACCTGGGTGGTACCCGTGGCCGTCTCCACATGCCAGTTCCCGAACGGTTCGGCCAGCAGGGCGTCGATGGCCGCGTCCGCGTCGGCGCCTGCCGCGACATTACGGGTGTGCGGTCGGGCGCCGTCGAAGGTCGCGATCTGCAACCGGGTACCGGCCTTGAGGCGTACCGGACGAAGTTCGGCCCGGACCACCGATGGGGTGTGGCCGCGCCGCCGACCGGCGGCCACGGCGCGGCTGAGGTCCGGTCCCAACAACAGGGACCGGACCTCGGCCAGAGCCTGGTCGAGGGGTTCGGGCATCGGTTCGTCAGGCGGTGGCCGCGCCGGCGTCCGTACCGGCGTCGGCGCTGGTGGCGTCCGGGCCCCGGCCGCCGCGCCGGCGACGTCGACGTGGCCGGGACCGTCGGGTTTCCCCGTCACCATCGGTCGGCACGCCGGCCGAGCCGACGGCCTCGGCCGGTCGGGCGTCGTCCACCGCGATGGTGGCCGCGGCACCGTCCACGACGGGCACCTCGGGCCCGGTGGCCACGGTGCCGAGCCGGCGACGCCGACGGGTACGCGGGGTCCGGGTGACCTCCTCGGTGCTCTGCTCGGGCACCGGCTGCTCGCTCCGGGACCGCCCGCCGCGACCGCGACCACGGGCCCGGTCACCGTGTCCGCCGCCCCCGGGACGGCGGTCACGCGGGCCGCTGCCGCCCAGGTCCTCCTCGACCTCGGCCGAGAGGCCGGCCCGGGTCTGGGAGGCGGTCGGCAGGGTGCCCGAGATGTCCGTGGGGATCGCCAGGTCCGTGTAGAGGTGCGGCGAGGTGTGGTACGTCTCCGGCGGCTCCGGCATCTCCAGGCCGAGCGTCTTGTCGATGATCCGCCAGCGGGGCATGTCGTCCCAGTCGACGAAGGTCACCGCGACGCCGGTGGCACCGGCCCGACCGGTCCGGCCGATCCGGTGGGTGTAGGTGTCCTGGTCCTCGGGGCAGTCGTAGTTGATGACGTGCGTCACACCTGTCACGTCCAGGCCCCGGGCCGCCACATCGGTGGCGACCAGGATGTCGATCTTGCCGGCGCGGAACGCCCGCAGCGCCCGCTCCCGCGCGCCCTGACCGAGATCGCCGTGTACGGCGGCCACCGCGAAGCCCCGGAAGTCGAGGTCGGCGGCGGCCCGGTCGGCGGCGCGCTTCGTGCGGGTGAAAATCATCGTGAGGCCGCGCCCCTCCGCCTGGAGGATCCGGGCCACCACCTCGATCTTGTTCATCGAGTGGGTGCGGTAGACGAGCTGCTTGGTCTGCGGCGACGGCCCGGTCTCGGCGGTGTGCCCGGCGTGGATGGTCACCGGCCGGTGCAGGAAGCGCCGGGACAGCGTGACGATCGGGTCCGGCATGGTGGCCGAGAACAGCATCGTCTGCCGGTCCTCGGGCAGCATCGCGAGGATCCGCTCGACGTCGTCGAGGAAGCCCAGGTCGAGCATCCGGTCGGCCTCGTCCAGGACCAGCGCGTGCACCCGGTCCAGCCGCAGCTGCTTCTGCTTGGCCAGGTCCAGCAGCCGGCCGGGGGTGCCGACCAGGATCTCCACGCCGGACTTCAGCGCATCGACCTGCGGCTCGTAAGCGACGCCGCCGTAGATCGGCAGCACCCGGATGCCCCGGGTACGCCCGGCGGCGGCGAGGTCCTTGGCGACCTGGAGGCCGAGTTCCCGGGTGGGGACCACGACCAGCGCCTGCGGCAGGCCGTCCGCGCCCTCGGCGGGCGCGAGGAGCCGCTCCAGCAGCGGGATGCCGAAGCCGAGCGTCTTGCCGGTACCCGTCGGGGCCTGGCCGATCATGTCGGTGCCGCGCAGCCCGATCGGCAGCGCGTACTCCTGGATGGCGAAGGCGCGGGTGATGCCGACCGCGGCGAGCGCGTCGACGGTTTCCTGCCGGGCGCCGAGCTCGGCGAAAGTGGGTGCCTCCGGACGGACCGGAGCGGTGGCGACCGTTTCGTCGGTCGCGACTGTGTCGTTCTGGTAGTTCTCGCTCATGTGGTTGTGGGGGTGCCCTCTCGTGGTGCGCCCCATCGGTCCCAAGGGCGCTTCGTGGTGTGCGCGGGCCACACGGTCCCCGCGGGGAGCGGGATCGGACCGGGCCGCACGCGCGCTGTGGACCGGGGATCGGATCACCTCGGTGCCCACGGCAACTACTACATCCTACCCGAGTTGCAACGATGTTGCCCCCGGACAGCATTCCCGCCCTCGTCATCGTGCTCGCACAGCTGACGTCCGTCGATCCCGGGGCCACCGGGCCGGGCGGTCGGAGCGTACCCTGCGGGCGTGCCCGACCCCACCCCGCCGATGCCGTCGTCCGCCCTCGTGGGCCTGCTCGGCCTGGTTGCGTACGGACAATTGTCGGCATTCGACCGCCTGGCGGCGGATGCCCGACTCGCCCCCGACCTGGGCCGACGGGCGACGCTCAGCGAGATGGCGGCCCGGGAGGTCGACAACTACCGCCGGATCGCCGGCCGGCTGGCCGAACTCGGCGTCGACACCCCGTCCGCCATGTCGCCGTACGTCTCCGCGCTGCGGACGTACCACGACTCGACCGAGCCGACGGACTGGCTGGAGGCGTTGACCAAGGCATATGTCGGGGACGCGGTGGCCGACGATTTCTGCCGGGCGGTGGCCATGATGGTCCCCGAGCCGGACCGCCGGCTGATCCTGGACGTGCTGCACGATTCGCGGTACGACGAGTTCGCCCGGGACGAGATCCGGGCCGCCGTCCATGCCGATCCAGGGTTGGTCGACCGGCTCTCGGCCTGGGCCCGCCGGCTGGTCCGCGAGGCGCTGTCCCAGGTCAACCGGATGGTGCTGGCCCGGCCGGCCGTCGCCGACCTGATCCTGGCAGCCGAGCCGGACCCGGCCGGCATCGAGAGCCTGTTCACCCGGCTGGCCGGCGCGCACGCGGCCCGGGTCGCCGCCGTCGGCCTCACCGGCTGACCATCGACCCGCGCCGACTGACCAGCGACTTCGACCGCCGGTTCGCTTGATCGGCCACCGGCCGCGCTCACCGGCCGCCAAGCCCTGCCGATCGACCGCCGGTCCCGATCGACCGCCGGTCCGGCCGGCTCCTCGCGGTGCCGGCCGGGCGGACGATCGGGCGCCGGATCAGCGGACGGTGAAGCCCACCGCCCGGGGCGACGACTCGGCGATCTCCACGTATGCCACCTTGCTCACCGGAACGATGATCCGGCGACCCTTCTCATCGGTCAGCGACAGAGTGCCGTCGTTCGCGATCGCGTCGGTCACGATCCGCTCGATCTCAGCCGGTGTCTGCGCGCTCTCCACGACCAGTTCGCGCGGCGCGTACTGCACGCCGATCTTGACCTCCACGGGCCCTCCTCATCCAGGAAAGTACGCCGACAGAAGGCTATCCGATCGCAAGGGGGACCTGTCAGGCCGACTCGCGCCCCGCCGCCGGCCGGTCTGGCCCCAGCCGACCGATCAGCGGTCCCGCCGCTCAGCCGGGCTCGCCGTGCAGCGGGAAGTCAGCCGGGCTCGCCGTGCAGCGGGAAGCTCGCGATGCCCCGCCAGGAGAGGCTGGCCAGCAGGGCCTCCGCCTCCGCCTTGGGCACCCGGCGGCCGTTGGCCAACCAGAACTGCGCCGCCGTCTCGGCCGCGCCGACGAGGCCGGAGGCCAGCAACTCGGCCCGGGACCGGCTGACCCCGGTGTCCGCCATGATGGTGTCGGTGATGGCCGCGATGCAGCCCTGTTCCACCCGGTCGACCCGCTCGCGCACCGCCGGGTCGTTGCGCAGGTCCGACTCGAAGACCAGCCGGAACGCCTCACTCTCGTGGTCGACGAAGTCGAAGTAGGCGCGTACGGCGCCCTTGACCCGCTCCTTGTTGTCGGAGGTGCCGGCCATCGCCTCGCGTACCTTGGCCACGATGGCGTCGCAGTGCGTGTCCAGCAGGGCCAGATAGAGTTCCATCTTGCCCGGGAAGTGCTGGTACAGGACGGGCTTGCTGACCCCGGCCCGTTCCGCGATGTCGTCCATCGCGGCCGAGTGGTAGCCCTGCGCGACGAACACCTCCTGCGCCGCTGCCAGCAACTGCTTACGCCGCGCCGAACGGGGCAGGCGGGTGGGGCGTCCGGCCGTCTGTGCGCCGCCCGCAGCCGTCATGGGGTCCCTCCGAACTCACGCACCAGGTGCCTATCCGGTTCCGGATCGGTACCCTTCGCGCGACTGTTGAAAAGGCGTGCCGCTGTAACTTATCGCCACTGACACCACACGGTAGCCTCAGCGAGGGCGACCAAGGAGCGCACGGTGGATGAATCAGGGCAGCCCGGGGCTGCCACGCCGGGAGAGAACAGCCGCGGCGGTGAACAGGTACGGCCGGTGAACGGATGGGCACCGGCCGACGCCGCGTGGGCCGAGGCCGGCTGGGCGGACCACGGCGAGCCCGTCGCGCCGGCGCCGGCGGCCGAGCCGGACGAGAGCGGCACCCCACCGGAGCCGTGGCGTCCGCCGGTCGAGACGCCCGCGCTGGGCTGGGCCGACCCGCGGTTCCGGTACGCCACCGAGCCGCCCGCCGGCCCGTCTCCGGCGACGGAGCGTCCGGTCAACGGCTACGCCAACGAGCGCTTCGAGATGCCCCGGTCGGGACTCCGGCCGCTGCCCGCCGGCCCACCACTGCCGTACGAATCCGAAGGGGACGGTGCGGCCCACGACCGGTTGGCGGTGCCGGCCCAGCGTCCGGCACCGGACCCGGCCCGGCCGGTCTCACCCGGTCCCCTGCGCCGACCAACAGGTGAGACGCCGCTGCTCGCCGACCCGGCCCGGCGCGCGAGCGAGGGATCGACGCCCGAGCCCGGCGGTCCGTGGTCCGGGCGGCCAACCCGGGACGCCGGCTCCGGACCGGAGGCCGCCGCGCCCCGGTTCGAGGTGCCGCCCGGATTCCAGCCGCCGCCCGAATACGGGGCCGCCGCGACGCGGTCTCCGGTGCCGTCGCCCCGGTCACCGCACCGCGACGATCCGGTCCCACCCTGGTCGGTCCGATCGGAGCCGGCCAACGAGCCCGCCGCGGTCGAGCAGCATGGCGGTTTCGGCCCGGTCGAGCAGCGCGGCGGTTTCGGTCCGGTCGAGCAGCGTGACGGCCACGATCCGGCGGGTCCGGCTGGCCGGCCCGAGCCGGGTGGGGAGCGGGCCGCGGCCGAGCGGTCGGACGCGGCGTCCGGCGCCGACACCGAGCGGCGTCGCTTCGAGCCGGACGCGGAACGCGGTCCCGACCCGGTGACGTCCGCCGGTCGCGTCGCCGCCGGTCCGGGTCCGGAGGCGACCGCCGGTCGCGCCGCTGGTCCGGAGCCGCAATCCTGGTCCTACGATCCGCCGTCCGGGACGGCCTGGCCGGCCTTCGAGCTGGACGAGCCGACCGGCGCCGGGCAGCGCGATCCGGGCGATCGGCAGTCGGCCTGGCCGCCGTCGTCGGCCGGTGCCGCCGGGCGCCGCCGACGCGACGAGTGGGCGCCGGAGCCACCGGCTCCGCCCACCATGGAAGCCGCCGCCGGTACGCCGGCCACGGCGGAACGGGATGCCACCGTTCCCGGCACCGACAGCCCGGCGGAGCCCGGTGACGGTCAGCCCGGCCAGCTGGCCCCGCTGCGCGGCGTCGGCCGTCGACGGGCGGCCGAGGATGAGCGGCCGGCTCCGGCTGGTGAGCTCTCCGACTCATTCGTGGGGTTGACCGGGGTCCCCAGGCCGGATCCGGACCTGGCCGACTATCCGCAGACTCCCGCGCCGGCCCTGCCGTCGTACCCGCCGTCCATGCCGCCGTACGCCTCGGGCGGCGACCGGTACGCGGGCCCACCCCGGCCGTCAAGCGACCGGTCGTCCGCTGACCGGCCGTCAACCGACCGGCCGTCAAGCGACCTGCCGTTCACCGACCGGCCGTTCACCGACTGGTACCGGCGGCCCGCCGCGGGGGACCGGCCGGAACCGGACCGGTACCCACCCGCTGTCCCGCAGCCCCCGGCCGGTGACCGGTACGCGGGCCCGCCGCCCTCGAACGAGCCGGCGGCGGCACCGGCTCCGGTCGCCTCGGCGGGCCGGACCCAGACCATCCGGGCCGCGGATCCGGTCGTGGACGGCGAGCCGGCTGAACCGGTGCCGTCCGCCGCGCGTGGCTCGACACGAGCCGTCACCACCGCCTCCGACCCGGCCTGGCGCCACCGGTCGGAGACCTCGGGGGACACGCTCCCGCAGCGCGTTCCCGCTGAACCCGACGTACCGACCGTGCCGGAGCCGCCCGCCGTGGAGCCCCCAGCCGAGACGCCCGAGTTGGCCCGGATCGCTACCCACCTGCGCCGGGACGAGCCGACGTCGGCCAAGGACGAGCGACCGGACGGGTTCGACGTCCAGGCGATCCTCGCCGCGGTGCGCGGCGTACCCGGGGTTCGGGACGGGGTGTTGCGGACCACTCCAGCCGGAGCGCACAGCCTGCGCCTCGAACTGGCCGACGGCGCGGACCCCGCGGACGTCAGCCGCCAGGTGGCCCGCCTGCTCCAGGAGCGGATGGGCCTGGCGGCGGCACCGCAGAACCTTCCCGGATCCGGCGCCGGAGCCGGTGCGGGCACCGCGGCGGCTGACGTTCCGCCGCCCGCGACGGTCCCCGGGCCGCGTACCCCGTTCGGAGCGCCCCGCTCGGTCGCCGCCGGCCCACCGCCGGCCCGGCCCGCCGTCGCCCCGCCGCCCGGCGCGGCCAGCGGTTCGTCCCCCGGCACCGCCCCGACGCAGGGTGGCTCCACCGGCTCGCGCCCGGACGCGCCGGACGCGGGCCCGGCCGAGTCGTTGACGGTGCCGCGCCGGCGCCGGTCGGCGGTGGCACACCGGGGCCGTGCCCAGGTCGGTGAACCGGTGGCCGGGCCGGATCTGGAGTCGCAGGCCGCCGGCGTCTCGTACGCCACCGGGCAGCAGTTGTCGACGACGGAGAGCGCGCCGTCCCGGCCGCTCAACCCGGACGGCCCGCCCGGACCGCGCGTGGTCATCGACCATGTGCAGGTCAGCACGTTCGGGTTGGAAGCCACCGTGGAGGTGAGCCTGTCGGCAGCGGACCAGCGGGCCACCGGGGTCACCACCGGGCCGGCGGTCGACGGGTACGTGCTGCGGCTCTGTGCCGCGTCGGCGGCCGCGGCCGTCGGTGAGCTGCTCCGGTCCGCCGACCGGACCGCGGATCGCGGGCGGTGCTTCGTGGAACACGCCGCGGTGCTGCCGTTCGGTAGCTGCGAGGTCGCGACGGTGGTGGTGTTCCTGGTCTGCGACGGCTGGGTCGAACAGTTGGCCGGATCCGCGCTGGTCACCGGCGATCCCCGACAGGCTGTGGTACGGGCCACACTGGCCGCCGTGAACCGCCGGCTGGAGGCGCTGCTCGCCTGAGCGTGGGAGCCCGGCCGGCGCCGGGGCATCATGGGTGGCATGAAACTTGCTTCCCTCGGCCCGGAGGAGCTGTTCCCGCCGGGTGACGTGCCGCCGCCCTGGCCGGGCCGGCACGTCCTGGTCGACGGGCTGGCGACGTACGTGCGGGAGACCCCGGCGACCAGCGAGGGCGCCGAGCCGGCGCTGTTCGTCCACGGTCTGGGGGGTTCCGCGCAGAACTGGACGGATCTCGCCGGGCTGCTCGCCGACCGGTTGGCCGGACAGGCGATCGACCTGCCCGGCTTCGGGCGCAGCGCGCCGGGGCGCAGCTACTCGATCCCGGCCTTCGCCAGGCACGTCGTGCGATACCTGGAGCAGAGCGGCCGGGGGCCGGTGCACCTGGTCGGCAACTCGTTGGGCGGCGCCATCTGCGTCCGGGTGGCCGGTCTCCGTCCCGACCTGGTCCGCACCCTCACGCTGATCTCCCCGGCGATGCCGTTCCTGGATCCGCGCCGGTCCCTGCAGGGGCGGCTGGTGCCGCTGCTGGCTCTCCCCGGCGCCGAGCGGCTGACCGCGCGCTATCTCACCCAGCTGGATCCGGAGGAGACCGCCCGGCAGATCATGGAGGCGTGCGTCGCCGACACCAGCCGGATCTGCGAACAGCGCCGGCAGGAGGCGATCGAGGAGATCCGGGTCCGCTACACCGAGGACCATTACGCGGACGCCTATCTGCGGACGCTCCGTGGCCTGGTGTCCAGCTTCCTCCGGGCGTACCTGCCGGGTTCCGGTTCGCTGTGGCGGATCGCCCGGCTGGTCAGCGCGCCCACGCTGGTGGTCGCCGGCCGGCAGGACCGGCTGGTGGACGTCCGGGTGTCGCCGCAGGTGGCCCGGCTTGTCCCGGACAGCCGGCTGTTGCTCCTGGACGGCGTCGGGCACGTGGCGCAGTTGGAAGTCCCCCGGGTGGTGGCCCGGGCCGTGGTCGGAATGCTGGACGAGGTCGGAATGCTGGCCGAGGTCGGTTCCGAAGGCACCGAGGCGGCCTACGCGCAAAACGCGAAAATATGACGATTTGACCCTGAATCGGGCTCGCCTTTGCGATCCTGGGAACATGGTGGGTCGGGTCCGGAAGCTGCGAGCCACCGCCGCGGGCTGGCGGCTGCGGTCCACCGCCGCGCGCTGGCGGCTGCGGCGGCTCGCCGTACCCCTGCTGGTTCCGCTGGTCGTGGCGTTCGCCGGCGCCGGGTGGCTCGCCGTCGCGGCGACCCGTGGGTCGGACCCGCACGCCGGGCGCGGACCGCTGGCCGGCCCGGCCCGGACCGGTCCGAGCGGTCCGGCGCTCGGCGGAGATGCCGAGATCGCGGTCACTCCGGTACCGGCCGCCTCCGGGGCCACCCTGGCGGCGGGGGTTCCGGTGCCGTCCGCCCCGCCGGCCGCAACGGCACAGTCCGGATCGGCCCCGACCACCGGTCCCGGCACGTTCGCGTACGCGGCCGGTGCCGGCCCGGTCCTCGGCGTGGCCGGCCGGCTGCGCACCTTCCACGTCGCGGTGGAAGGGCAGGTGGGGCTGGATCCGGACGGCTTCGCGGCGAGGATCGACGGTGTCCTCGGCGATCCGCGCAGTTGGATCGCCGGCCGGGACGTGCGGTTCCAGCGGGTGCCCGTGACGTCGGCCGCCGACTTCACGATCTATCTGGCCACCGCCGGCACGTCGCAACTGATCTGCGCGAGCGGCGGGCTGGACACCGAGGGTTACACCTCCTGCCGGCTGCCCGGACAGGTCGTCATCAACCTCAGCCGCTGGCGGTACGCGGTGCCCGGGTACGGCGCGTCGCTGGGGGTCTACCAGGCGTACGCGCTGAACCACGAGGTCGGCCACGAACTCGGCCTGGGACACGAGGCGTGCCCCGGTCGGGGGGTGCCGGCGCCGGTGATGCAGCAACAGACGTACGGCCTGGTCGGCTGCGTGGCGAACGCCTGGCCGTATCTGGACGGGCGCCGGTACGCCGGCACCGAGGTGTCCTGGGGCTGACCGACCGAGGGCACCTCGGTGCCTGCGGCCGACGAGCCGACGGGCGGCGGGCCGACGGTCGACGGGCCAACGGTCGACGGGCCAACGGGCGGCGGGCCGAGGGCCGGCGGCCCGTCTCCCGCCTTATTCCCGCTCCCGGATGCCGGACAGGTGTTCCGGCTCATGGCCGTGGGCGGGTCGGGCGAGCAACAATGGCGCGGCAGACCGCTGTCGATCGGAGTCCATCGTGTCGCTACCCCCGCTCGTCGAGCCCGCCGCCGAGCTGACCGTTGACGAGGTCCGCCGCTATTCCCGCCACCTGATCATTCCGGATGTGGGCGTCCAGGGGCAGAAGCGGCTCAAGAACGCCCGGGTGCTCTGTGTGGGCGCCGGTGGCCTGGGATCGCCCGCGTTGATGTACCTCGCGGCGGCCGGCGTCGGCACGCTCGGCATCATCGACTTCGACACGGTCGACGAGTCCAACCTGCAACGCCAGGTCATCCACGGCCAGTCGGACGTCGGCCGGCCCAAGGCCGAGTCGGCGGCGGACACCATCCGGGAGATCAACCCGCTGGTGGAGGTGATCATCCACAACACCGCGCTGGACCGGGACAACGTCCGGGAGATCTTCAGCGGGTACGACCTGATCGTGGACGGCACCGACAACTTCGCCACCCGGTACATGGTCAACGACGCGGCCGTGCTGCTCGGCAAGCCGTACGTCTGGGGTTCGATCTACCGGTTCGACGGCCAGGCCTCGGTGTTCTGGGCCGAGCACGGTCCGTGCTACCGCTGCCTCTACCCGGAGCCGCCGCCGCCCGGCATGGTGCCCTCGTGTGCCGAGGGTGGCGTGCTCGGCGTGCTCTGCGCCTCGATCGGCTCGATCCAGGTCACCGAGGCGATCAAGCTGCTCACCGGCACCGGGGAGCCGCTGGTCGGTGGTCTGATCGTCTACGACGCGCTGGAGATGACGTACCGCAAGATCAAGGTGCGCAAGGACCCGGAGTGCGTGCTGTGCGGGGAGAACCCGACGGTGACCGACCTGCTGGAGGACTACGAGGACTTCTGCGGCGCGGTCTCCACGGAGGCGCAGGAGGCCACCCTCGGCGCGACCATCACGGCCCGCGAGCTGAAGGAGTGGCAGGACGCCGGCAAGGACTTCCTGCTGGTGGACGTGCGGGAGCCGGCCGAGTACGAGATCGTCCGGATCCCCGGCTCGACGCTGATCCCCAAGGGCGAGATCCTGTCCGGCGAGGCGCTGTCCCGGCTGCCGCAGGACCGGCAGATCGTCCTGCACTGCAAGTCGGGCGTCCGCTCGGCCGAGGCCCTCGCCGCGCTGAAGGCGGCCGGCTTCGGCACCGCCGTACACGTCCAGGGCGGCGTGCTCTCCTGGATCAAGCAGGTGGATCCCTCCCTCCCCGAGTACTGAGCAAGGAAGGGCCCCTTCTTATCGCTTTCGGTGGAGGAGGGGCCCTTCTTTAACACACCGCCGCTCGTCCGGCCCGGACCAGCCGGTCGACCTGTCGGCGGGCCCACGGCAAGCCAAGCTACCGAGGCGTAACTCCGGACCGGCCAGTAGCGTGCCCGGCGTGATTGACATGGAGGCCGCCGTCGGATTCGTGGTGGCGCACGGCGACCCGGTGGAACGGGCCCGCCTGCACCGGCTGCGCACCGGCGCGGACGTACCGCCGGAGATCCTGCGGGACGCCGAGATCGGTCAGACCGTCGACGGCGGGTGGCCCGCGTTCTGGGCCGGCGAGGTGGCCTCGGTCGACGCGACCTGCTTCCGGCTCGCCGAGTTGGACGACCTGGGCGCCCTCGGCCGTCCCGCCGCCCGGCGCGCGCTGGACTGGCTCGCCGCCCGGCAGCAGCCCGACGGCACCTGGGATGAGAACGCGGTGCTGGCCGATGTCGCGCCGCCGTGGGCCAGGCCGGGCGACCCGGACGCCATCTTCTACCTGACCGCCAACGCGGCCTTCTGGCTGACGGTGGCCGGCCTCGACGCCCGCTCCGCGGGGCCGCTGGACCACCGGGTCGGCGGCGTGTACGCCGGTGTCGTACACGCCGGCGCCCAGGCGCTCGCCGACCGGCTACGGCCGGACGGCACCTGGCCGTCGTTCCTGATCGCCGGCGGGCTGGCCGCGGCCGTGCTGTACCGGCAGGAGATGTTCCCCGACTGGGCGCGGATCGGGGCGGTGCTGCTGGGCCGGCTGGGTGACCTCTCCGCGGCCGAACTCGCCTGGCTGACCGCCGCGTTGCGCCGGGTGGACGTGCCGGTCAACGACCGGTTCATCATCGCGGCCCGGCGGCGGCTGGCGGACAGCCAACGCAGCGACGGTGCCTGGGACAACGAGGAGGGCGACCAACTCGCCGTACACACGACCCTGACGGCGATCCGCGGCTGCCGCTGACGTCAGCCCCGCCGACCCCGTGACGCCGGGCCGGTCACGGGCGGGCGGGAGAGCCAGGTTGCCGCGATGCCGGCCAACCCGGCCCGTAAGCCGGTCCGTTTGCCCCATGCTGGACCGGGGGTGTCGGCGGTGCAGGGTCTCGTGTTGGTCGTCGTGCTGGCCGCGACGGTGCTGGTGGGTACCACGCTCGGTGGCCGGTACCGGGTGGCGCCACCGGTCCTGCTCATCACCCTGGGCGCACTGCTCGGACTGACCCCGCCGCTGTCCCACGTGGTCCTCGAACCGGACGTGGTGCTGCTGCTCTTCCTGCCGGCCATCCTGTACCGGGAGGCCCTGTACGTCAGCCTGCGGGAGATCCGGGCCAACCTGTTGATCATCGCTGGGCTCGCCGTCGCGCTGGTGATCCTGACGACCCTCACCGTGACCTTCACCGCGCGGGCGCTCGGGGTCGCACCCGCCGCGGCGGCCGTACTCGGCGCGGTGCTGGCGCCGACGGACGCGGCGGCCGTGGCCGGTCTGGCGAAGCGGCTGCCACGCCGGTTCCTCACCATCCTGCGCGCGGAGAGCCTGATCAACGACGGTACGGCGTTGGCGCTCTTCTCCGTCTCGCTGGGTCTGATCGCCCGTGGGTCGCATCCCGGACTGCTGGGGTACCTCGGCGCCTTCGTCGGGTCCGTCGCCGGTGGAGTCACCGCTGGGCTGGTCGTGGCCGGGATCTCGGTGCTGATCCGGCGACGGTTGAACGATCCCCTCCGGGAGGGGGCGCTGAGCGTGCTCACGCCGTTCACCGCGTTCCTGCTCGCCGAGCTGGTACACGCCAGCGGCGTGCTGGCCGTGGTGGTGGCCGGCCTGGTGGTGGCGTACACGAGCCCGTGGTTGGTCCGCGCTCCCTCCCGGCTGCTGATCCTGGACTTCTGGGAACTGTCCACATTCCTGATCAACGGTGGCCTGTTCGTGTTGCTGGGCCTCCAGATCCCCCGGGTGGCCCGGGGGGTGCCCGGCGAGTCGCTCGGCCGGACGCTGGTCATGGCGCTGGCGATCGCCGGCGTCGTGATGGCGACCAGGCTGGTCTGGGTGCACCTCTCGGCGTACCCGATCGGGCTGATGGGCCGGGGCGCGCCCCGGCCGAACTGGCGGGCCCGTACGGCGGCCGGCTGGGTGGCCTTCCGCGGGGCGGTGTCGCTGGCCGCGGCGCTCGCGGTGCCGACAACCATGGCCAACGGTGCCCCGGTACGGGACCGCGACCTGATCATCTTCACGACGGCGGTGGTCATCCTGTCGACCATGCTGATCCAGGGCACCACGCTGCCGCTCGTCACCGGCTGGGCCG
The DNA here is from genome assembly GCF_055793945.1 of Plantactinospora sp. A48. NCBI lineage: Bacteria > Bacillati > Actinomycetota > Actinomycetes > Micromonosporales > Micromonosporaceae > Plantactinospora > Plantactinospora sp. A48. The sequence continues at coordinate 58,735 of NZ_JBTIXF010000003.1, forward strand.
GCCTGGGCCGGGACCGCAGCCGCGCCGAGGAGGTACGGCGGGCGCAGGTCCGCGCGGCGGAGGTCGGTCTGGCCTCGATCTCCGAGGTGGCGGCCGAGACGGGCGCGTCCGAGGAGATCGCGGAGCGGGTACGCCGAGAGTACGAGCAGCATCTGGGCGGGATCCGCGCCGACTCGATGGCCGGAGCCGACGCCAAGGCCCGGGAGGCGGATCGGCGGCTCCGGCTGGGCGCGCTCGAACGCAAGCGCCGGGAGGTGACCCGGCTGCGCGACACCAAGGAGATCGACGACGTGGTGCTGCGGGAGATCCAGGCCGCGCTCGACATCGAGGAGATCCGCCTGCTCGGACCCCGGGCCGAGGACTGACCGCCACCGGCCCGATTCGGCTCGCCGGCTCGTTGCTGAATTGCCGGTCAGCCGAGGCCGACCGTAAAGAGGGGGCCCTTCCTATACCGAAAGCGATAACAAGGTGCCCTTCCTTTCAGAGCAGGACGAGGTCGTCGCGGTGGACGACTTCCCGCTCGTACGCCGGACCGAGGGCGGCGGCGAGTTCCGGGGTGGACCGGCCGAGTAGTCCGGGCAGTTCCACCGCGTCGTAGTTGACCAGCCCCCGGGCCACCGGTGCCCCGGAGGTGTCCACCAGGTCCACCGGGTCTCCGGCGGTGAACGCGCCGTCGACCGCGGTGATCCCGGCCGGCAGCAGCGACTTCCGGCGGCCCACCACGGCCTGCACGGCGCCGGCGTCCAGGTGCAACCGGCCACGGGGTGAGGTGGCGTGGGCCAGCCAGAACAGCCGCGCCGCGGGCCGCCGGCCGGCGGGGTGGAACAGTGTCCCGACGGGTTGGCCGGTCAGGGCGGCACCGGCCAGCCCGGCGGCGGTGAGCACCACCGGGATGCCGAAGCCGGTGGCGATCCGGGCCGCCTCGACCTTGGTGACCATGCCACCGGTGCCCACGCCGGCCCGTCCGGCGCGGCCCAGCCGTACCCCGGCCAGCTCGGTGCCGGCGGCGACCTCGGCCACCCGGGTGGTCTCCGGCAGTGCCGGATCACCGGTGTAGAGGGCGTCCACGTCGGACAGCAGCACCAGCAGGTCGGCCTGGACGAGCGCGGCCACCAGCGCGGCCAGCCGGTCGTTGTCGCCGAACCGGATCTCGTCGGTGGCCACCGTGTCGTTCTCGTTGACGATCGGCACCACGCCCAGGTCGAGCAGCTTGCGCAGAGTGCGGTAGGCGTTGCGGTAGTGCACCCGCCGGGTCACGTCGTCGACGGTCAGCAGCACCTGGCCGACCGGGTGCCCGTACCGGGCGAAGGTTTCCGCGTACCGGCCGATCAGCAGGCCCTGCCCGACGCTGGCCGCCGCCTGCTGGCTGGCCAGGTCGCGTGGTCGCCGGGGCATGCCCAGCGGGGCCAGTCCGGCGGCGATGGCTCCGGACGAGACGAGCACGATCTCGCAGCCCCGGGCCCTGGCGTCGGCCAGCGCGGCCACCAGCCCGTCCACCAGGGCGGCGTCGAGGCCGCCGGTGGCGGCGGTCAACGAGGACGAGCCCACCTTGACCACGATCCGGCGAGAGTTGATCACCACGTCGCGCACCCGCCCATTCTGGTACGCCCGGTCCGCCGTGACCCGCTTGGTTCCCATATCGTGGCTCAACGTGACGCCGGAGGAGTACGTCGAGGAGGTGCTCGGTCTCGTCGAGCGCATCCCGCCGGGCCGGGTGATGTCGTACGGGGCCATCGCCGATCACCTGGCCGAGCGGTCAGGTCGGGAGTCCGCCCGGCTGGTCGGCACGATCATGGCCCGGCACGGTGGTGGGGTGCCCTGGCACCGGGTGGTCAACTCGGCCGGCCGGCTGCCACCCGGGCACGAACGGCGGGCCCGGGAGCGGCTGGTCGCCGAGCGGACACCGCTGCGCGGGGACCGGGTCGACATGTCCCGCGCCGCCTGGACGCCTGGATCTTCGGATGATCCCCGACCAGGAAAACGCGATTAACATTCGCTTTCATGATCGCACCCCCGGGCCCGGCCTCCACCGACGGCCGGCTGTCCCGCCGGGTGACCTTCGGCTACGCGACCGGCTCGCTGGTGACCGGAGCCTTCGGCACCGTGCCGGGACTGTTGCTGCTGCCGTACCTGACTGACACCCTGGACGTCGCGGCCGGGCTGGCCGCGCTGCTGGTGTTGCTGCCGAAGGGCTGGGATGTCCTGGTCAACCCGGTCGCCGGCCGGATCTCCGACCGCACCCGGTCGCGCTGGGGTGCCCGTCGCCCGTACCTGCTGGCCGGCGGGCTGGCCCTGGCCGTGCTGTTCGTGGCGATGTTCGCCGGGCCCGTGGCCGCCGGCCCGGCGGCGGCCGGCTATGTGGCGGTGGCGTTCCTGGTGGCGGCCACCGCGTTCGCGTTCTTCCAGGTGCCGTACGTGGCCATGCCGGCGGAACTGACCACCGACTACGCCGAGCGGACCCGGCTGATGACCTGGCGGATCGCGGTGCTGGCGCTGACCATCCTGGCCTGCGGCGCGCTCGCCCCGCTGGTGGTCACCGCGACCGGCGGTGGCATTCCCGGGCATCGCTGGCTGGGCGTGTGCGTCGCGGCGCTGATCATCGCGGGCACGCTCGGCACGTTCCTCGGCACCGCCGCCGCGCCGGCCGGGACGGCGCAGCGGAGCGAACCGAGCCTGCGCGCCCAACTCGCGGTGGCCCGGGCCAACCGGCCGTTCCGGGCGCTGCTGCTCTGTTTCGTCATCCAGGCGGCCGGTATCGCCACCGTGCTGGCCGGGGTGACGTACTTCGCGGCGCAGGTGCTGCGGGAGCCGAAGACCGCCCCCACCCTGCTGTTCGCCTGCTTCGTCGGCCCGGCGCTGCTGGTGATGCCGGCGTGGAGCCGGGTCGGTCGGCGGCTGGGCAAGCCACGGGCCTTCACCCTGGCGTCGTTGCTGTTCGCCGCCGGGGCGCTCGGCCTGGTCGCCGCACCGGCGCTGCCGCCCGCCGCCTGCTACGCGCTGGTCGCGCTCATCGGTTCCGGGTACGCCGGCGAGCAGGTGTTCGCGCTGGCCATGCTGCCGGACTGCATCGGGTACGACACCGAGCGCACCGGGCGCCGCCAGGCCGGCGTGTTCACCGGCCTGTGGACCGCGGGCGAGACCCTGGGTCTGGCCCTCGGTCCGGGCATCTTCGGGCTGGTGCTCCAGGTCTCCGGGTACGTATCGTCCCGGACCGGCGGGGTGGCGCAGCCCGACTCGGCCCGGCTCGGCGTGCTGCTCGGGTTCACCGTGCTGCCGGCCGCGCTGGTCGGCGGCGCACTCGTGCTGATGCGTGGCTACCGCGAACCAGGGACACCGACGCGACGAGGGGCTCAGGGATGATCGAGGCGTTGCCGCAGCGAGGGGTACCCGCCGAGCGGGTGCTCGCGGAGATCGACGGGCTGCGGGCCGCAGACCTGCCGACCACCGGGGGCCGGCTCTTCGCGTACGTCTTCGAGTCGGCGGTGCCGGGGCTGGACGAGTTGGCCGCCGCCGCGTACGCCCGGTGCGCGCACGTCAACGGGCTCGACCCGACCGCCTTCCCGTCGCTGCTGGCGATGGAGAACGCCCTGGTCGGTGCGGCGGCCCGGGTGCTGGGCGCCGGTCCCGGCACGACGGCGCCGGCCGTGGTGGGCAGCGTCACCAGCGGCGGAACGGAGTCGATCATCCTGGCCGTCAAGGCGGCCCGGGACGCCCGGCCCGACATCGTCGCGCCCCGGATCGTCGCCCCGGTCACCGCGCACGCCGCCTTCGCCAAGGCGGCGCAGTACCTCGGGCTGATCCTGGACGCCGTACCCGTGTCGCCGACCACCCTGGTGCCGGCGCCCGAGGACATGGCGCGGGCGATCCGACCGGAGACCGTGCTGGTGGTCTGCTCCGCGCCGTCGTACGCGCACGGCGTGGTCGACCCGGTTACGCCGATCGCCGCGGCGGCGGCCGAGGCGGGGGTGCGGTGTCACGTGGACGCCTGCTTCGGTGGCTGGACGTTGCCCTGGCTGCGCCGGCTCGGGATGCCCGTACCGGCCTTCGACTTCGCGGTGCCGGGTGTCACCTCGGTCTCGGTCGACCTGCACAAGTACGCCTACTGCCCGAAGGGCGTGTCGGTGCTGCTGCACCGGGACGCGGCGTTGCGCGCGCCGCAGTATTTCGGGTACGCCGACTGGCCCGGCTACCCGATGGTCAACCCGGTGATCTCCTCGACCCGGTCCGGCGGGCCGATCGCCGCCGCGCTGGCCACGCTGCGACATCTGGGCGACGCCGGCTACCTCGTGCTGGTGGAGCGCACCCTGGAGGCGGTCCGGGAACTGGCGGACGCGGTGCGGGACGTACCCGGGGTGCGCCTGCTGGTCGAGCCGGTGGCCACGGTGGTCTGCCTCACCTCGGACGACCCGGCGGTGGACGTGTTCGTCCTCGCCGACGAGCTGGCCGCGCGCGGTTGGCACACCCAGCCGCAGCACCGGTACGGCGAGCTGCCGCCCACCATCCACCTCAGCGTGACCGCCGGGGCCGCGCCGGGGGCGGCCGGGTTCCGTCCGGCGCTGCGGGCGGCGGTGGCCGCGGCCCGCGCCGCCGGTCCGGTGCGGCTGCCCGGCGAACTGGTGGAGCTGGCCGGATCGCTTCGGCCGGACGACCTCACTCCGGAACTGGTCGCCGGTCTCGCGGCCGGCCTGGGCCTGGTAGCGCCATCCGGGCCGCCCGGGAATCCGGTCGAGGCGCAACTGCCCGGTGCCATCATCCCGACCGGCGACGAGTCCGGCGGTCCGGTCGCGGCCGGTCCCGCCGGTGGCGACTTCGCCCCGGCGGGTCCGGCCGGTCCCGTTGGTGGCCCGACCAGCGCCCCGGCCGCCCCCACCAACGCTACGGTCGGGACGCGGGCCGGAATGGCCACCGTCAACGCCCTGCTGGACGCGGTTCCCGTGGTATTGCGGGAACGACTACTGGTGGAATTCGTCAGCCTGTTGCAGCGCCCGTCCTGGTAGGCGCGTCGCCATTCCCGGCGCTGAGCGCCCGGGCCGGCAGGGCGCGCGCCGGGGGAACTCGCCCGAGTACGGGTGGACCCCGACGCGCACCCAGGAAGGGCCGGTGGATCAGCCAGCCACGGCCGGCTCGCGCTGACCGTCGCCGAGCGGTTCTCCGGTGCTCTGCCGCCGGGACGTCATCCGGGAGATGAGCTTGTCGAGCGAGTACGGACCCGCGCCGAGGATCGCGATGAGCAGGAACGACCAGCAGAACAGCACGGCCGACTCACCGCCGTTGCGGATCGGCAGCAGCGCGTGCTCCTGGTGGACCGTGAAGTACGCGTAGGCCATCGATCCGGAGGCCAGCAGCGCGGCGGGTCGGGTGACCAGACCGACCAGCACCAGGGCGCCACAGACGAGTTGGATCAACGCGGCCCACCAACCCGGCCAGGCGCCGACGGGAATGGAGTTGCCTTTGCCCTGGTTGCCACCGAGTACGCCGAAGACGCTGGCGATTCCGTGGCACATGAACAGCAGCCCGATCACGGCGCGATACAGAGACTGCGCGGCGCCGGTCAGTTGAGGGGACATAGATATCGACCTCACGAATACTGGAGGGTTCAGGCATTCAGTAATGAGCGCCCGGGATTAGGAGACGATAGCATTATTCATTCACGTTCGTTAATATTTTGCACAGGTAATCCCAAGGTATGGGACTAAGTGAGCGCGTAGGTCGGCGTCCTGTTTCAGGCGCGGTTGGCGCGCCGCCGCTGGGATGTGGCCTCGTACAGGGCCACGGTGGCGGCGGTCGCCGCGTTGAGCGAACTGGCCGCCCCGGTGATCGGGATACGCACCATGCGGTCGCACTCCTGCCGCCATCCGGCGCTCAACCCGTGTGTCTCGTTGCCGATCAGCACCGCCACCGGACCGGTCAGGTCCTCATCCGCGATGTCGACGTCGCCCCGCTCGTCGGTGCCCACGATCCGCATCGGTAGGCCCGCGCCGCGCAGCCCGGCCACCCAGTCGACCACCTCGCGGTGACTGTCAACCCGGACCGTCGGCATCGCGAACAGCGATCCGGTGCTGGCCCGGACCGCCTTCGGGTCGTACGGATCGGCGGCGTGTCCGGTGATCACCACCCCGGCGGCGCCGAACGCGTCCGCGGACCGGATCACCGTGCCGATGTTGCCCGGCGTCGTGGGCCGGTCGAAGACCACCACGAGGGCGTCGGGTCCGACCGCGATCCGGTCGAGCCGGTCGGCGGGCTGGCCGACCACGGCCACCAACTCCGGCACCTCGTCGGACTTGCCACCCAACTCGGCGAGCAGGTCGGGCGCCATCGCCACCCGGGTGGCCGGCACCCGCTCGACGAGATCCCGGGCCCACTGGGACAGCGGGCGGTGCTCGGCGTGGATCAGCGCCGAAACCGGCCAGCCGTGTCGCACCGCCAGGCTGATCGGCCGTACACCCTGGACCAGGAACTCCCCGGTCCGCTGTCGCTTGGTGCGGTTGCCGAGCAGGGCCTGCCACTGCTGAAAACTGGCATTGCGGGCGGTGACCCGCAGGGTTTTCGACACGGTGCCGGGGCTGTCCCTCCGCTTCACAAGATCTTCTCGAAGACATAATAGGGGCGACAGGTGGCAGATTAGTTGCCGAACGGTTACAGAAATGGTGACCATCGTCTCCTGAGCCGGGTGACCGGCGGTCGGGGATTGGCGGCGGTCAGTTGAGCCGGAGGTCGAGGTCCGTCCTGTTGTCCGCCGGAGCCAGGTCCGGCCAGGGCGCCTCGGGACCGTCGTACCGATCGACCCGCACGGTCGCTGACGATGGCAGCTGACCGAGGGAAGGATCCCAGCGGAAGCCCAGGGTGAGGGTCTGCTTCCGGCCCGCCGCCACGGCGGGCAGCAGACAGGTCCGGATCGGATAGTTGTCCGCCGACTGGCACATCGACCAGTCACCGTCGTCGGGCGCACCCAACGCCTCCGGAATCAACAGCCCCACGTATCTGGCGGGCAGCGGACCGGTGTTGGTCACGGTGACCGTCACCGTGCCGTGGCGACTGCCGTCCGGCTCGGCCGGGTCGAAGACGGCGTCCCCGGCGGTGACCCGGAGATCGGTGAGCCGGGTGTCCGTCCCCCAACCGGCGGGTCCGGCGGTCTGCTGGAAGCCACGCCCGGTCCAGCCGTAGGTCCGCCACTGCCTGCGGGCCCAGAACTCGGGAATCGCACAGCACGGCTGGAGGTCGGCGACCTGTACCCGGAGCGAACCCGGACCGTTGCTCGCGATCGCGAGGATCCAGGCGATGTCGTGGTCAGCCCGATCCAGAGTCTCGTTGCGGACCACCTGGCCGAGCACCACGAGGTGGTCGTCGGAGTCCCGGTCGAGGGCGACCACCTGTTGGTAGTCGGCCTCACCGATCTTGCAGCCGAGCAGCACCACCGTCTCGGCCGCGCCGTCGTCGTCGATGTCGGTGTACAGCCGGTTCATCAGCGCGATCTGGCCGATCTCCGGGTGCTCCACCAGACGTACCCCCTTGGTCTGGCACATCCTGCGCGGCGCCTGGGGTGCCCACAACGGCAGATCGAGCCGGGTGCGCAGCAGCTCACCCCGGCTGATCCGGCCGTCCGGTGGGGCCGCCGAGCTGGCGCTCTGGGACGGGATCGGACTGCCGGTGGGTGAACTCGCCGGAGTGGGCGTCGGGCTGACCGGCAGGGCGCTCGTCGCGGCCGGCCGGGGCGTCGGTGGTCGGTGGTCGAACGCGGCGTAGCCGGCCACCGGAGCCACCACCAGGGTCACCGCCGTCACCACCGCGGCCACCACGGCGATACGCCGCCGCCGGCGTACCGTGTGGCGGACCGCGTCCGGACCGGCGGGTGTCAGCTGGGGCAGCACCGACGCCCGGAACGCCTCGAACTCGGTGTCGATCGGTGCGGTCGGCTCAGTCATCGTGGTGCTCCTCGGTGTGGTCCTTCAGCGCGGCGGCGAGGGCCGCCCGGCCCCGGTGCAGCCAGGACTTCACGGTCCCCTCAGCCACCCCCTCCTGACGGGCGATGTCGGACACCGGCAGGTCCGCGAGGTGGTGCAGCACGACGGCCCGGCGCTGGTTGGTCGGCAGCGTGGCGAGGGCGGCGGTGAGCGCCACCCGGTCCGGAGTTGGGCCGGCCACGTGCTCCTCGCGCTGCCGGCGCAGGTAATTCTGTGCGGTGCGCAACCGCCGCCACCGGCTGGTCGCGAGATTCCAGGCGACGCGGCGTACCCAGGCCACCGGGTCGTCGAACCCCACCACCGTCGACCAGCGCGCGAACGCCCGGCAGAACGCCTCCTGCGCGAGGTCCTGGGCGAGCGCCAGATCGCCGGTGTACGCGCACAACTGCACGGCCAGGGACCGGAAGTGCGCGTGGTAGAACTCGTCGAACGACGTGTCCCGGGCCTGATCCGTACGCCGCCGGGGACGGACCGCGGGTGGCAGGTCGGGTTGTCCCGGCGCCGCCATCGGTTCCACCGGGCGACGCTGGCGGATCAGCCGTCCAGGGCCGGTGTCCCGGCCGGACGCGATCTGGTCGACGCCGTCCGTCCGGGACGGTGGGGAACCGCCCCGATCTCTGTCTGTCACTCGCACGCTGCCTCCCCGTTACTCCGGACCAACGTCCGGACACCCTTAACACGCTCCGCCACCGGATCCAGTTGCGTGGATCCGAGCGCTACGGCCGTGGGTTAGGGTCGGGTTCAGGACATCGGGAGGGGGCGGCCGTGCAGTTGCCGGAAGTGCTCGGCGAGCCGATCCGGTTCGTGCTCAACTGGGGCCGGCGGTACTCGCTCTGGGTGTTCAACTTCGGACTCGCCTGCTGCGCCATCGAGTTCATCGCCACCAGCATGGGCCGGCACGACTTCATCCGGCTCGGCGTCATCCCGTTCGCGCACGGGCCCCGGCAGGCCGACCTCATGGTGGTCTCGGGCACGGTCACCGACAAGATGGCCCCGGCGATCAAGCGGCTGTACGACCAGATGCCGGAGCCGAAGTACGTCATCTCGTTCGGCGCCTGCTCGAACTGCGGTGGCCCGTACTGGGACTCGTACTCGGTGACCAAGGGCGTCGACCAGATCATCCCGGTCGACGTGTACGTCCCGGGTTGCCCGCCCCGGCCGGAGGCGCTGCTGCACGGCATCCTGCGATTGCAGGACCGGATCGCGGCCGAGCGCTCGGGGCTCGGTGGCGTGTCCCGGCCCGATCCGCTGGCCAGCCCCGTCGACCGCCTGACCGCCCCCCTGGTCCGCCCACCCGACTGAAAGACCACCCGGAAAGGAAGGGCACCTTGTTATCGCTTTTCGTATAGCAGGGGCCCCCTGTTAACGACGGCGATCCGTTGGGCGCTCGACGTCGTACCCATAACCGGCCGGTGGCGTGGCCCAGCTACCGTGCCCGGACATGACCGACGAGCAGCGTGGCACCCGGATGGCGGAGATCCTGATCACCGAGTTCGGCGAGCTGATGGCCCTCGACCCGGCGGCCTTCCGGCGCAAGTTCCGGAAGATGGCCGCCTCACCGTTCGCGTTCTACCGGGGCAGCGCGGCCCTCTTCTACGCCGACCTGGCCGATGACTTCGCCGACGACCGGTTCCTGGACGAGCGGACCGGCCGGGTGTGGATCCACGGGGACCTGCACGCCGAGAACTTCGGCACCTACATGAACGCCTCCGGGCAGCTCGTGTTCAACGTGAACGACTTCGACGAGGCGTACGTCGGGCCGTTCACCTGGGACCTGAAGCGGTTCGCCGCCAGCGTGGCCCTGATCGCGTACGCCAAGGCGCTGTCGGACGAAGTGATCACCATGCTGGTCGACCGCTTCGCCACGGCGTACCTGACCGAGCTGCGGGCCATCGCGGCCGGCGGGGACGACGCGATCGGCTCGATCACCCTGGACAACGCCACCGGCGTGCTCCGGTTGGTGCTCCAGCGGGCCCGGTTGAACACCCGGGTCGACCTGCTCACCGCACAGACCACCATCGACGACTTTGAGCGCCGGTTCGCCGTCCGGGACGGGGTGTACGAGGTGACCGGCGAGACGCGGGCGCGGGTCGAGGCGGCCTTCCACCGGTACCTCGAAACGCTGCCCAAGGCGACCTCCGCGCAGCGGCCGGTGGCGACCCGGATCAAGGATGTGGTGCTGCGCAAGGGCGTGGGCATCGGCTCGGCCGGACTGCCGTCGTACAACCTGCTGCTGGAGGGGCACACCCAGGCGCTGGAGAACGACGTGGTCGTCTACCTGAAGCAGGCCCAGGTGCCCGCGGTGGCCCGGCACGTGGACGACAGCCGGGTCCGCGACTACTTCCGGCACCAGGGGCACCGTACGGCCGAATCGCAGCGCGCGTTGCAAGCGTACGCCGATCCGTGGGTGGGTTACACCGAGCTGGACGGCGTCGGGCAGCTGGTGGCGGAGGTCTCGCCGTACGCCGCCGACCTGGACTGGGCCGACGTCAACGAGCCGGACGAGCTGGCCGGGGTGATCGTGGACCTGGGCCGGGCGGTGGCCCGGATGCACTCGGTCGCCGACGACGAGTCCAGCCACGACCTGGTCGACTATTCGACCGAGGAGGCGATCGTCGCGGCGGTCGACGCCGATCCGGCGGGCTTCGTCGAGCACCTGGTGGAGTTCGCACACGGGTACGGCGCCCGCGCCCGGCACGATCACCGGCTCTTCGTCGACCTGTTCCGCAACGGCCGCTTCCCCGGCCTGTGACCGTTAAAAGGGGCCCCTTCCGCTACCGAAAGCGATAACAGGGGGCCCTTCCTTTCATCAGGTCGCGAATTCGAGGACGACCTTGATGTCGCGGGCGGCGTGCGTGTACGCCGAGGCGTACTCCTCGACCGGCACCCGGCGGGTGATCAGCGAGGAGAGCCAACCGGGGTCGGCCTTGGCCAGCGCCTCGGCTGCGAGCTGCCAGTGCCGGCGGTTGGCGTTCACCGAGCCGAACACCACGTTGTTCTCCAGCACGAGCGCCCGGTTCAGCGCGCCCGCGTCGAAGTCGATGAGGCGACCGCCGCTGGAGACGCCGGTCAGGCACACGATGCCGTTGTTGCCGGCCCGGCACATGGCGTCCAGCACCACCGGCGGGGCACCGGTGCACTCGACCACGATGTCCGGATCGAAGTCGAGGTCGGCCAGGGATCCCGCGTGGTACGACGCACCGAGCGCGCCCACCAGGCCCGGTTTCGGTCCTTCCGTGGCCCGGTCCAGCACGTGTACGTCGAAGCCGCGCTGGGCGGCGAGCAACGCGGCCAGCAGGCCGATCGGGCCGGCCCCGGTGACCAGGACCGTGCGCGGCTCCCAGGTCGCGCGCCGGCCGATCCGTTCGATGTGATCCCACGCCTTGGCCACCACGCTGGCCGGTTCGAGCAGCACACCAACCCGGGCCAGGGACGGATCCAGCGCCACCGCGTACGCCGGTTCGATCCGCCACCGGTCGCGAGCGAACCCGGGCCGGCCCTTGATGCCATGCTCGGTGTACTGCCCGTTGCGGCACATGTCCCATTCGCCCACGGCGCAGTTGGGGCACGGTACGGGGTCGGCGTGCCGGACGATCCCGGCCACCAGGTCCCCGGGCCGGTGGGTGCCGGTGGAGTCCTCAAGGACCCGGCCCAGCGACTCGTGCCCGAGGACGAGCGCGGCGCCGCCGGCCGGTGCCTCGCCGTACTGTCCGTCGATGATCTCGTGGTCGGTCCCACAGATGCCGACGGCGAGCGCCTCGACGAGCACGGCGCCCTCGCGTGGCGACGGCTCGGGGAAGTTCTCATCCAGCCGCAGCGATCCGGCGGTACCCGGAGTGATCGTGATGGCGCGCACGACATCATCTTTCCCGGGCGTCCGGGTTTCACGCCCACCGCCACGATTTCCTCGCCTAATGTCCAATTAACCAGCACCGACGGGAAAGAACAAGACTTGATCTTGTTGATCGGCGGGCGCACCCTCGGACCATGACCTGGGACCCCTTCGGCACCCTCGGTAACACCCTGTGGATCGGTGGCGGCCAGTGGGCCGGCAAGTCGACCGTGTCCAACCTGCTGGCCCAGCGGTACGGCCTGACCGCGTACCACTACGACTACGCCGACACGCGCGGTCGGGAGGATCGGCGGATCGCCCGCGCGGCGCGGGCCGGCACGACGTTCAGCAGGGACGTCGAGGAGATGTTCGTCCGGAACACCCCGGAACACATGGCGGCCGAGGTGTTGACCGACTTCGTCGACGGCTTCGAATGGGTGCTGGACGAGTTGCGCGCCCTCGTCTCCGGCCGGCCGATCCTCGCCGAGGGCTGGGGGCTGCGGCCGGAACTCGTAGTGCCGGCGGTCGCCCCCGCCACCCAGATGGTGATCATGGTGCCCACCCCGCAGTTCCGGCTACGGCAGACCCGTGAGCTGCCCCGGGCCAGGGCACTGGCGGCCACCACCAGCGATCCGGATCGGGCCCAGCGCAACCGGCTGGCCCGGGACCGCCTGCTGGCCGAGGACGCCGTCCGCTCGGCGCGGGCGTTGGGCGTACCCGTCATCGAGATCGACGGAAGCCGGTCCGCCGTCGAGATCGCGACGGCGGTGGCGGAGTTGTTCGCGCCCTTCCTGCCCGCCCCGGACGCCCCCGCCTTCGCCGAACCCGTGACCGTCGGCTGACGACCTGTGCGGACCACACCGGGCGGTGGATCGTGGATTTCCAGTGCCCTCCCAGGGGCACCGGCAATCCACGATCCGCCCGACGGCGCGGTTGGGCCATAGGATCGGCCACATGACTCCGGAGGAGATCGGCGCACGGCTCACCGCGCTGCTTGCCGGCCCCACCGGCCCGGCGTCGGACGAAACCGAGCCGTTACCGTCCGCCGCCGGACCCGCACCGGACGAGAACGGACCCGCACCGTCCGCCGTGAGGGCCGCCGCTTCGGCCGCGCCCGGCGCCGGACCCGCGCCCGCCGGGTCCGCACCTGCGGCCGGAACCTCATTCGCGACAGCGTCCACGTCCGCCGCGTCCGCCGCGTCCGCCGCGTCCGCCGGGCCCGCCGGGTCCGCCGGGTCCGCCGGGCCCGCCTCGACCGTCGCCGGGTCCGCGTCCGCCGGGCCTGGGTCCGCCGGACCCGCCTCGTCCGTCGCCGGGTCCGCGTCCGCCGGGTCCGCGTCCGCCGGGTCCGCGTCCGCCGGGTCCGCCGGGTCCGCGTTCGGTGCCGTCCGGGCTGGTACGTCGGGTGGCCAGGCCTACGCACGGTCCATCGTCGACGTGCCGGTGGACCGGTGGCGGGAAGCGTTGCTGACCGCCCGGGACGACCCGGAACTGGGATTCGACTTCTTCGACTGGCTCTCCGCGGTGGACGAACTGGCGGAGGGCTTCGATCTCGTGGTGCACCTGTGGTCCACCCGGCACCGGCACGGGCTGCTGGTCCGTACCCGGGTTCCGCGGGAGGACGCCGAGGCGCCGTCGGTGCGGGACGTCTACCCGGGCGCGGACTGGCACGAGCGCGAGACGTACGAGATGTTCGGGATCGGTTTCACCGGGCGATCCACCCCGGCTCCGCTCCTGCTGCCACCGGAGTTCGAGGGCCATCCGCTGCGCAAGGACTTCGTGCTGGCGTCCCGGGTGGCGAAGCCCTGGCCGGGCGCCAAGGAGCCGGGCGAATCCGAGGCCGGGGTGGCCCGGCGCCAACCGATGCGCCCGCCCGGCGTACCGGCCCCGGGCGAGTGGGGACTCGCGGCGTTCGCGCCCGCGGCTCCGGCCCGACGCCCCGGCCCGGCCCGGCCCGCACGCGGCGAGTCGAACCGCCCGGAACCCCGTGACCGTCCGGCACGCGCCGACCAGCCTGCACGCGCCGACCGTCCGCAGCCCAGCGACCGTCTGGAACGCAGCGACCGTCCGGCACGCGCCGACCGGGCGGGAACCGAGCCGGTCAATCCAGCCGGCGCACCCGGCGCACCCGGCGCACCCGGCGCACCTGGGGACCCGGCGGCGCCCCGCACGGGTCCGGCGGGCAGCGCGGGAGGGTTAGGAAGGGACCCCTCCTATACCGAATCCGATAAGAAGGGGCCCTTCCTTTCGGCGGAGCCGCCGGCGGCCGACGACGCGGAGCGGTCCTGATGCCGACCTGGGTGGAACTGGTTCTTCGGGTGGCCTGCGTGCTGGTGGCCTTCCTCACCCTGCCGTTGGTGGTGGGACAGGCCGAGCACAAGGTGATGGCGCACATGCAGGGCCGGCTCGGACCGATGTACGCCGGCGGTTTCCACGGCTGGGCGCAGCTCATCGCCGACGGCGTGAAGTTCGTGCAGAAGGAGGACGTCACGCCGCGCGGGGCTGACCGGCCCGTCTTCCGGCTCGCGCCGGTGATCGCGCTGCTGCCGTACCTGCTGGTTCTGCTGGTCATTCCGCTCGGACCGCACGGTCTGGTCGCCCAGCCGCTGGACGTGGGGTTGTTCTTCGTGCTCGCCGTGGTCGGCGTCGGTGTGGTCGCCGTGCTGATGTCGGCGTGGGCGTCGGCCAACAAGTACAGCCTGCTCGGTGGGCTACGCGGGGCCGCCCAACTGCTCGGGTACGAACTGCCGCTGGTGCTCGCCGCGGCAAGTGTCGCGATGGCGGCCGGCACGCTGAGCCTGTCCGGCATCGTCGAGGCGTGGCGACCCTGGTGGCTGCTGTGGCAGGCGCCGGCCATGGCGGTGTTCTTCGTGGCCGGGCTCGCCGAGATCCGCCGGCCGCCCTTCGACATGCCGATCGCCGACTCGGAGCTGGTGTTCGGCTACCTGACCGAGTACACCGGCCTGCGGTTCGCCTTCTTCCTGCTCGCCGAGTACGTCGGGATCGTGGTGATCGCGGCGTTGACCACCGTGCTGTTCCTCGGCGGCTGGCGTGGCCCGTTCGGTGCGGACTATCTCGGCTGGTTGTGGACGCTGCTCAAGGTGTTCGCGGTGGCGTTCGTGATCATCTGGTTCCGGGTCACCTATCCCCGGCTGCGGGAGGACCAGTTGCAGCGGCTGTGCTGGCTGGTGCTCGTACCGCTGGCGCTCGGTCAGCTGGTGTTGACCGTCGCGGTCCGGGTGGCGTTGTGACCGCACCTCCGCTCAGATGTCCGGCGGTCGAGAGACTTGGCCGGCGATCGAGGAAGTTCGGCGGTCGAGTCAGTTGGCCCTCGGTCGTGGTTGTTCAGCGGTCGAGCGCGAGCCGGCCGCCGAGCGCGATGAGCACCGCCGCCGTGATCCGGTCCACCCAACGGCGGCCCCGCTGGTAGAGCCGGGCCACCACGGGCAGCCCGAACAGCGAGGCCACCAGCGCGTACCAGCCGGCGGCCATCGCCACGAGGACGGCCACCACCGCGATCCGGGCCGGCACGCCGGTGCCGGCCGGCAGCAGGGCGCCGAGCAGGCTGCCGAAGAAGGCCGCCGCCTTCGGGTTGCCGATGTTGGTGAGGAAGCCGACCCGCCAGGCCCGACCGAGGCCGGCCGGCAGGGCCTCCGGCAGGGATGTCGGATCCGCCGTCACCGCCGGGCCGGGTTCGCCGTGGCGGGTGGGCGCCCGCCCGTCCCGCCGACGTTCGATCAGTCGGCCCCCGGCCCGCCGTCCCGGCCGGCCGCCGGCGGCGTCGCGGCCCCGCGCCGACCACAGGGTACGGAGGCCCAGATAGATCAGGTACGCCGCGCCGGCCAGCCGGATGAGGTCGTACAGCCAGCTCATCCGGGCGAGCAGGACGGACAGTCCGAGCATGCTCGCGGCGGCCCAGACGGTGATCGCGGAGGCGACGCCGAAGCCGACCAGCATGCCGTGCCGGCGGGATCGGCTGGTGGCGTGCCGCACGACGACCAGAAAGTCGGGGCCGGGGCTGACCAGCGCCAGGAGCCACAGTCCGAACAGCGGGAGCAGGGCGAACATCCACCAAGCCTAAACGGCGGGTCCGGGACCGGACTGGTTACCCGTGCCGCTTACCAGTGCCGTGGCGTGAGGCGGGCGATCGGCAGGTTCACCGGGAACGGTTCGCCGGTGTCGACGTACTTGGTCCACCGCCCGGTCTGGACGTACACCTCGTTCACCGGGTCCAGCTTGTTGGTGTGGTTGACGATCCCCTCGTCCTCGATCTCCACCCGCCAGTAGAACGGGATACCCGCCTGGGCGTAGAGCCCGGGCTTCAGCACCCGGTCGATCGAGCGGGTGGTCGGGGAGACGATCTCGACGGCCAGCACCACCTCGTGCGGCTCGTACCGCGACGGCTCGCGCTGTGCGGCGGTCGAGGTGGTGACCAGCACGTCCGGGATGAACGAGCGGGTGCGGTTGATCCGTACCTCGACGGCCTGGGTCACGTCGTAGTCGTCGGGGCAGTCCTCCTCGAGGGCCACCATGAGGCGACCGGCGATGGTCTGGTGGATGCGGGTGGGGGAGGGTGACACGAGCAGCACTCCATCGAGTAGTTCCCGGCGGCGGCCGTCCTCGGGCAGCGCGTCCAGGTCATCGGTGGTCCACCCGGCGTCCGTGGGGAAGTCCTCCTGTAGCGCGGCGGTCATGGGTCGGTCGGTCCCTCCCGGTGTGCTCGTTCTCCCCGGTCGAAAGCGTACCGCCGGTGACCGGCGGGGGGTGGTCGCGCACGCCGGGCGGAGGGGGCAGGATGAACGGCATGGGTGTGCCGGGAGAGGGACTCGCGCGGGGGCTGGCCGTCACGCTGAAGACGATGGTCCACCCGACCCACACCCAGCAGTACCCGGACGTGTCGCCCGAGTTGCCCCCACGGTCCCGGGGTGTGATCGCGCTACTCGCGGAGAACTGCACGGTCTGCATGCTCTGCGCCCGGGAGTGCCCGGACTGGTGCATCTACATCGACTCGCACAAGGAGGAGGTCGAGGTCCCCGGCGCCGCCCGGGCCCGGCAGCGCAACGTGCTGGACCAGTTCGACATCGACTTCTCGCTCTGCATGTACTGCGGGATCTGCGTCGAGGTCTGCCCGTTCGACGCGCTCTACTGGTCGCCCGAGTTCGAGTACGCCGAGTACGACATCCGGAACCTGCTGCACGACAAGGACCACCTGGGTGAGTGGATGGCGACCGTGCCGCCGCCCCCGGCGCACGACCGCAACGGCGAGCCGGCCAAGGAGGAGAGCACCGCCGCGCGCAAGGCCGCGATCCCGGGCCGGCCCGCCGGTCCGACCACCCCGGGGGTACGCCCCGGCCGCCCGGCCGCCGCCCCCGGCCCGCCGCCCCCGTCCGCTGGTCCTGGCTCGGTGCCCCCGGCGGGTGGGTCCGGCCCGTTGTCCCCGGGCACGCCGCCGGCAGCGGGCGAACCCGGTCGGGACGGCACCGGATGACCGGGGCGGACGTGTTGCTGCTGGCCCTCGGGCTGGTCGCGGTCGGCGCGGGTGCCCTGGTGGTGACCACCCGGCACCTGGTCCGGGCCGGTCTCTACCTGGTGGTCTGCCTCGGCGCGGTGGCCGGGCTGTTCCTGGTGCTCGGCGCCGAGCTGGTGGCCTGGGTGCAGATCCTCATCTACGTCGGCGCGATCGTGGTGCTGCTGCTGTTCGCGGCGATGCTGACCCGGGCCCCGATCGGCGCGTCCGCCGAGCATGACCGGCCCGGCTGGGCCGCCGGCCTGGTCGGCGGCGGTGCCGGGCTGGGCCTCGCGGTGCTGCTGATCGACGCCTACCGCTGGTCCAGCGTGCGGCTGCCGGCGCCGGGCACCGCCGAGCGGCTCGGCACGGAGATATTCGGCGGCTGGGTACTGCCGTTCGAGGTGCTGTCCATCCTGCTGCTGGCCGCCCTGGTCGGCGCCATCGTGGTGTCCCGGCCCGAGATTGGCCGTCGTCGGTGAGGCCGGTCATCCCGTACGTCACCGCCGCCGCGCTGTTCGGGCTCGGCGCGTACGGTGTGCTGCGCCGGCGCAACGCGGTACTGCTGCTGATGGCGGTCGAGCTGATGCTCAACGCGGTCAACCTGATCCTGGTCACCGCCGACGCCTCGGTGCGGGGCGCGTTGCCGGCCGGCGGGCAGGTCTTCACCCTGTTCGTGATCGTGCTGGCCGCCGCCGAGGTGGGGGTGGGGCTGGCCGTCGTGCTCCAGCTCTACCGGCTGCGTGCCGACGTGTCGGTGGACTCGCTACGCCTGGACGCGCCGCCGCAACAGGTGATCCCGCTGCCGTCCGCCGAGTTCGGCGCCGCCGGCTGGGAGGACCGCGTGGCCGCCGCCGGCTGGGAGGACCGCGTGGGTACCGCCGACCCGGGGGACCGCGTGGGTACCGCTCAGCCGGACGAGCCCGCCGGCATCGTCACCCATCCGGGCATCCCGGGTGACCCGGAACCGGGGGTAGGACCGTGAGCCGGTCCGTGCTGCTCGGCGCGCTGCTGCCGGCCGTACCCTTCGGGATGGCCCTGACCGGGTTGCTGCTGCCGACGTCGCCCCGGGGCCTGCCCCCCGGTCCCGCCGAGGCCGGCCAGGGATCCACCGGGCCCGTCCTGGTGGCCCGGTCCCGGGCGCTGCCGGTGACCCTCGGTGTCGCCGGCGCGAGCCTGGCGCTGGTCGCCTCGGTCGCGTTGCTGGCGACGATCGGCGACGGGGTGGACGCGGCCACCCGGTGGATCGATCTGGGCGGCCTCACGGTGAGCCTCGGCGTCCGACTGGATCCGGCGGCTGCGCTGGTCGCGGTGGCGGTGTCGGCCGTCGCACTGGCCGTCCAGGTGTACTCGGTGGCGTACCTGGGTCGCGACGTCGACCACCGGTACGCCCCGTACGCCGCGCAGATCAGCCTGTTCACCGCGGCCATGCTGCTGGTGGTGGTGGCCGGTGACCTGGTCATGCTGCTGGTCGGCTGGGAGGTGATGGGCCTCTGCTCGTACCTGCTGATCGCCCACGACCGGCGACTGCCGGAGGCCCCGGCGGCGGCCGTGAAGGCGTTCCTGGTCACCCGGGTGGGCGATGTGGGTTTCCTGCTCGGCATCGCGCTGCTGGGGGTGGGTGCCGGCAGTTTCCGGATCGCCGACGTGCTGGCACACGACTACTCCGCCGGCACGCTCACGGTGGCCGGCCTGCTGCTGCTGGCCGGCGTGGCCGGCAAGAGCGCGCAGTTCCCGCTGCACACCTGGCTGCCGGACGCGATGGCCGGCCCCACCCCGATCTCCGCGCTGATCCACGCGGCCACCATGGTGGCCGCCGGCATCTACGTGGTGACCCGGCTCTATCCGCTGTTCGAGGCCGCCCCGGCCACGCTGGCCGTGCTGGGGGTGATGGCGGCGGTGACGATGCTGCTCGGCGCGCTGGCCGCCACCGCGCAGGACGACCTCAAACGGATCCTCGCCTGGTCCACGGTCTCCCAGATCGGATATATGGCCGGCTCGCTGGCGGTCGGCTCACCCGGCGCGGCGCTGTTCCACCTGCTCACCCACGCCGCGTTCAAGGCGTTGCTGTTCCTCGCCGCCGGTGCGGTGATCCACGCCGTGGGCACCACCCTGCTGCCGGCCATGGGTGGGCTGCGCCGGAGCATGCCGGTCACCTTCTGGAGCATGGTCATCGGGCTCGGCGCGCTGGCCGGGCTGCCGCCGCTGTCGGGCTTCTGGAGCAAGGACGGCATCCTGGTGGTGGCCCAGGGCGCGGCCCTGCACGGCACCGGCCCGGCCGGTGTCTGGGTCGGCTGGCTGGTCTGGCTGACCGGCCTGCTCGGCGTCGGGATCACCGCCTGGTACGCGACCCGGCTGCTGCTGCTGACCTTCGCGGGCGAGCCCCGCACCCCGGCGGTCCCGCCGCCGGCCGCGAGCCCGTTGGCGGTATCTCCGCCGGCCGCAGGGCCGCACACCGTGCCGCCCCCGGAGCCGCCGGCCGTGCCTGTGCCGGCCGCGAGCCCGCACGACCCGCCGGCCGCGATGCGGTGGCCGATCCTGCTGCTCGCGATCCCCGCCGCGCTGCTCGGGCTGGCCGGCTTCGCCGGCCCGTTCGTGGACTGGCTCGCCGGATCGTCGAGCACCGCCGGCACCGGGCCGGCCGCTCCCGCCACCCCGGTCGACCGGGCCGAACTGGTCCACGTCGGTCCGGGGCTGCTGCTGCCGCTGGCGCTGCTGCTGGCCGGGGTGGCCCTCGCCGGCTTCGCCTGGTGGCGGGATCCGACCGGCGATCCGGCCCACGCGCTGGGTCCGCTGCGTCCGCTGTTCGCCGGCGGCTTCCGGCTCGACGACGTACAGCACGCCCTCGTGGTACGTCCGGTCCAGGGGCTGGCCCGGCTGGTGCGACGCGGTGACGAGGCGGTGGTGGACGGGGCGGTCGAGGGGACCGGCCGGGGCGCGTACCGGCTCGGCGGCCGGATCGGCGCGCTGCACCGGGCCGGCCTGCCCCGCGCCGTCGCCGCCGTCCTGGCCGGCGCCCTGCTGATCGGCGCCCTGGCCGCCGCCCTCGGCGGTGTGTCATGACGAAAGGAAGGGCACCTTCTTATCGCTTTCGGTATAGGACGGGCCCCCTCTTAACAGCCTTCGGCAGGTCGTCGTGACGGCCGGTCAGGTCGGTCTGGTGGCCGTGCTCGCCGTCCCGGCGCTCGGCGCCGCCGCGGTGTTCGCGGTGCCCGCCCGCACCGACCGGACCGGCCGCACCGACCGGGCCGGCCGCACCGACCGGGCCGGCCGCACCGACCGGGCTGGCCGGGCGGTGGGTACGGGGTTCGCCGCCCTCACCTTCGTGCTCACCCTGCTGCTCGGCAGGCACGGTCCGGTCGGCTGGTTCAGCTACGGCACCGGGCCACCGGCCGTGCTGCCGTGGCACCAGCTCGACCTGCCCTGGGTGCCGGCCCTGGACCTGCGGTTCCACCTGGGCGTGGACGGGATCTCGTACCCGCTGGTCGTGCTGACCGCCCTGCTCACCCTGCTGTGCTGCGCGTACACCATGGTGAAGGCGCCCGGCGGCCGGTCCGGCCGGACGCTGGTGGCGCTGCTGCTGGTCATCGAGACCGGCATCCTGGGCACCTTCCTCGCCCTGGACCTCGTGCTGTTCTTCGTGTTCTTCGAGGTCGTGCTGCTGCCCATGGCCGCGGTCATCGCCGGCTGGGGTGGCGACGGCGAGGGCATGCCGGGCCGGTACGTGGACGGCGGCGACCCGGCGGCAACCCACCGGACTCTCCCGGGCGGCGCGGCGTCGACTCTCCCGGGCGGCGCGGCGTCGACTCTCCCGGGCGGCCCGGTGCGGGCGGTTCCGAGTGCGGCGGCGCGGGCGGCGGCCCGCAAGTTCGCCCTCTACACCCTGTTCGGTTCGGTGTTGCTGCTGGTCGGCGTGTTCACCGTGGTGACCGCAGCCGGCACCGCCGACATCGCGGCGCTGGCCGGCGGGACCGGGCTGTCCCGGACCGTCCAGCTGGTCGCGTTCACCCTGTTCGGGCTGGCCTTCGCGGTGAAGAGTCCGCTGTGGCCGTTGCACAGCTGGCTGCCCGACGCGCACACCCAGGCACCCACCGTCGGCAGCGTCATCCTCGCCGGGGTGCTGCTCAAGATGGGTACGTACGGGCTGATCCGGATCGGCGTGGGGGTGACCCCGCAGGGCGCCCGCTGGGCCGGACCGGTGCTGGCCGTTCTCGCGGTGGCAGCGATCCTGGTCGGTTCCCTGGTCTGCCTGGCCCAGGACGATTTGAAGCGGCTGATCGCGTACTCCAGCGTCGGGCACATGGGTTTCGTGCTGCTCGGCATCGCCACCGGCACGGCCACCGGGATCCAGGCGGCGTTGATCGGCAACATCGCGCACGGCATCATCACCGGGCTGTTGTTCTTCCTGGCCGGTGCGGTGAAGGACCGCGTACACACGGGAAGCCTGGTCGAGTTGGGTGGCCTGCGGGAGAGCGCGCCCCGGCTGGCCGGCCTGCTCGGTTTCGCCGCCGTGGCCTCGCTCGGCCTGCCCGGCCTGGCCGGCTTCTGGGGGGAGGCGTTCGCGGTGTTCGCGGCGGTGCGTCGCGGCGGTCCGTTCTGGCTCACCCTCGCCGCGTTGGCGGCGGTCGGTGGCGCGCTGACCGCCGCGTACTTCCTGCGACTGCTGCGCCGGGTCAGCCACGGTCCGGCCACCCCGCGAGTGGTGGGGCTGACGCCGCACGTCGCGGCCGTGGAGTGGCTGGCCTGGGTGCCGCTGGTGCTGCTCGCCCTGGCCGTCGGGCTGGTCCCGGCCCTGGTGCTGGGGGTCGCCGGCGATCCCGTCCAGGCCCTCGTCGAGGCGGTCTCGCCGTGAGCCAGACCGTCGACCACCTGGCGCTGCTACCCGCGTACGTCGCGGCCGGCACCGCCGTACTCGTGCTGCTGGCCGATCTGGCGGTGGCCCGCTGGGGTACGACGCTGGCGGTGGCGATGGTCGGCGCGGCGGCCACCGCCGGGACGGCCGCGGTGGTCGGCCGGGGTGCCGACCGGCGGACGTTCTGCGTGACCGACGGCTGCTCATACCTGTTCACCGGCCGGTCCGCGCTGGTGGCCGCGCTGTTCGGGCTGCTGACCCTCGGCGTGCTCGCCCTGTCGGTGCCGCTGCTGCGTGCGGCCCTGGTGCCGCCGGGGGAGTACTGCTTCCTGCTCGCCTGCTCGCTGACCGGTGGTGTGGTGCTGGGCGCGGCCGGTGACCTGATCACTCTGATCGTGGCGGTGGAGACGCTGACGCTTCCGCTGTACGTGCTTGTCGCGTCCCGCCGGACCAGTCTGGCCGGCGCCACGGCGGCCGTCACCTTCTTCGTGGTCAGCGTCGTCGCCACCGCCGTCACGCTGCTCGGCGCCGCGCTGCTGTACGCGGCCACCGGCCAACTGCACCTGAGCCGGCTCGGTCCCGCGCTCAGCGACGCCGAGCCGGCGGCCCGGCTGCCGCTGGCCGCCACGGCCGTCGCGCTGGTGGTGCTCGGTCTGGCCTTCAAGGTGGCCGCCGTGCCGTTCCACGCCTGGGCGCCCACCACGTACGACGGCGCGCCACTGCCCATCGCCGGCTACCTGTCGACGGCGTCCAAGCTGGGCGGGGTGGTGGCGCTGCTGGCCGTCGCCGCGACCACCTGGCCGGCGGCCCGGTTGGTGGTCGTGGCGAGCGCCGACCGGACCGGGCCCGCGCTGTCCGTCGGCGGGACCGGGTCCGGGTTGCCCTCCGGTGTCGTACCCGCCCTGCCGCACGATGTCGGCCTACCGGACGGGGTGGCCCTGTCGGCCCTGCCACCGGGCAGCACCGGCCCGGTGCTGGCCGTGCTGGCGGTGCTGACCATGACCGTCGGCAATCTGGTCGCGTTGCGGCAGACCCGGATGGTCCGGCTGCTGGCCTGGTCGTCGGTCTCCCAGGCCGGATATCTGCTGGCACCGCTGGGCGCGCTCGCCGGGCAACGGGACCCCGGCGCGGTCCGCGCGCTGGCCGCGGCGGTGCTCGGGTACGCGGTCTTCTACGTGCTGCTGGAGTTCGCCGTGTTCGCCGCGGTGGTGGCGTTGCGCCCGGCCGGTGCCGACGGCGGGCCGATCGCCGACTACCGCGGGGTGGCCCGCCGGCATCCGCTGGTCGGCGCGGCGTTCGTGCTGGCGCTGGTGGGCCTGGCCGGTCTGCCACCCGGGTTGGCCGGACTGTTCGCCAAGGTCGTCGTGGTCCGGTCGCTGCTGGCCGGGGGAGCGGGCTGGCTGGCCGTGGCGGTGGCGTTGAACGCCGTTGTCGGGTTGGCCTTCTATCTGCGGGTCGCCGCCACCCTGTACGCGCCGACCAGCGCCACACCCCCGGAGCCATCCGCCCCGGCCGTTCCCGGGTCGGCGTCGGCGGTGGCGGCCCCGGCGACCGGGGCCGGGTTGGAATCGCCAGCCAGCGTCCCCGAGCTGGCGCGGCCATCCCGGGCCGTCCTCCTGGCCCTGGCCGTCGCCACCGCGATCGCCGTGATCATGGGGTTCGCCCCGCAACTGGTCCTGGCCGTCGCCGCCCGCTGAGCTGCCGCCGTCCCGCCGCCGTCCCCGACGCCATGATCCACCCAGTGTCGGCGGAACAGGGCTTTCCCAGGGATCCGAACCCCCCAACTTCGCCGACATTGGGTGGATCATCAGCCCGTGGGTCGGGCGGAGTGGTGGGTGGGTACTCAGGCAGTTCCCAGCTATATGCGGATGATGACGGGGTACCGGGAGCGTTGTACCGGTCAGCGGGTCGGCTTGGATCCGCGCACCGAAGGAGTGATCGTGCACAGCCACCGAAACGGTCTGAAGACGGCCGCTTTGCTCGGCCTGCTCACCGCCCTGATCCTCGGCGTCGGCTACTGGTTCGGCGGAAGCGCCGGCCTGGTCATCGCCGTGCTCATCTCGCTGGTGATGAACGGCGTGAGCTACTTCTTCTCGGACAAACTGGCGCTGCGGTCCATGGGTGCGCAGCCGGTCAGCGAGGCCGAGTTCCCGGCCCTGTACCAGATGGTCCGCGAGCTGGCGACGGCGGCGAACCAGCCGATACCCAGGCTGTACGTGAGCCCGACGATGCAACCGAACGCCTTCGCCACCGGTCGGAACCCGGCGAACGCGGCTGTCTGCGTGACGCAGGGCATCACCCAGATCCTCGACTACCGCGAGTTGCGTGGCGTCATCGGTCACGAGCTGTCACACGTGTACAACCGGGACATCCTGATCTCCAGCGTGGCCGGCGGGCTGGCCGGGATCATCACCGCGCTGGCGCAGCTGATGTGGTTCATCCCGCTCGGCGGCGGGGACGACGACGACTCGCCGAACCCGGCGGTGCTGCTGGCCATGCTGATCCTCGGCCCGATCGCCGCGATGGTCATCCAGCTGGCGATCAGCCGCAGCCGGGAATACCAGGCGGACGCCTCCGGCGCGAGCCTCACCCGCGACCCGCTGGCCCTGGCCAGCGCGCTCCGGAAGATCCACATGGGTACGCAGCAACTGCCGCTGCCGGCCGACCGCCAGCTCACCAGCACCGCGCACCTGATGATCGACAACCCGTTCCGGGGTGGCGGTCTGGCGGCGCTGTTCTCCACCCACCCGCCGATGGAGGAGCGGGTCCGTCGGCTGGAGGAACTGGCTTCCAACTCCGGCCCGATCCAGTACCTGCGCTGAGGCCAAGCTGCGGCGTCGGCCCCGGATCGCACGGTTTCGGCGCCGGTCGGGACCCGGCAGACCGGGGCGGCTGTGATCGGGCGCACCGTCGGCGCAGGTGAAATCCGGCTGACCCCGGCGCGACGACGGCGTTAGGGTCGGAAGATTGTCCGATCCTTACCCGGGAGGTCCCCTCGTGGCCGCGTTCCGCCCGTACCTCGAGGTGTGGCGGATCCCCGGCGCACCCATGCTGCTGGTCACCGGCATCATCGGCCGGCTCGGCATCGGGATGACCCCGCTGGCGCTGCTGCTGGTCGTCGAGCACGTCACCGGCCGCTACTCGGTCGCCGCGGTCGCGGGCGGCACCTACGCCCTGGCCGGGGCGGCGCTCAGCCCGATCGCCGGCCGGATCGCCGACCGGTCCGGGGCGACCCCGGTACTGCTGGTCACGGCGGTCGCCCATCCGCTGGCCCTGGTGGGTCTGCTGCTGGCCAGCCGGGGCGGCGCGGACGCCGTACCCGTGATCTATGCCGCCGCGGGACTGGCCGGCGCCACCTATCCGCCGTTGACCGCGGCCATCCGGGGAGCCTGGAACGGGCTCACCGAGCCCCGGACCGGCCGGGCCGCGCTCCGCAACGCCGCCCTCGCCGCCGAGACCTCGCTGTTCGAACTCGTCTTCGTGCTCGGCCCGCTGCTGGTCGCCGGCTTCGTACTGGTCGCGGACGCCGCCGCGGCGCTGCTCGGCGCCGCCGCGGTGACCCTGGTCGGCACGGTCGCGGTCGCCCTCGGCCGGGCCATGCGCGGCTGGCGACCGCATCCCACCGACGCCCGGACCAGGGGCCTCGGCCCGCTGCGGATCCCAGGGTTCCCCGCGCTGCTGATCTGCGTGGCCGGGCTCGGAATCGCGTTCGGCGCCGCCGGGGTCACCGTGCCGGCCTTCGCAGACGCGCACTCGGGCGGGAACGGGGAGAGCCTGGCCGGGTTGCTGCTCGGGGTGTGGGGCGTCGGCAGCGCGCTCAGCGGGCTGTGGTTCGGCACCCGCCGCCCGGCGCGGAGCATGGCCCGGCTGTTCGGCTGGCTGCTCGGCGCGGTAGCGGCCACCTTCGTGGTCTTCGCCTTCATGCCTGGGCCGCTCGCGTTGGGCGTCGCGCTGGTGTTCGGCGGTGCGGCCATCGCGCCCGCGCTCATCCTGGAGACCAACCTGGTCGGCCGGATCGCCCCGCCCGGCATGCTGAACGAGGCGTACACCTGGGTGGTGACCGTGGCCGTCGCCTGTAGCGCGGCCGGCGGCGCGATCGCCGGGGTCATCGTCGACCGGCCCGGCGGCGTCCCGTGGGCCTTCCTGGTCGCCGCGACCGCCGTCGCCGTCGCGGCCGGGGTGGCGTCGCGGCCGGCGGGCCCGATCGCCCGCGCCGAGAACACCCCACTGGTACGCCCAGAGCGCCCGCTGGCCACCGACCGCGCCTGACCGAACGCGGCCCCGGGTCCGCCCGGCCCCCCGGGTCTGGACGGACCCAGGTCCGGACGGGCCCGACCAGAGGCGCTTGATCGGACACAGCCGACCTGACGGCCCGCACCTGCCGATCCCCCTCGCCACCCCATGATCACTGCTACGTCAGCGACCTCATCCGGCCTGAATGAGGTCGCTGACGTACCAATGAACGCCATCGCGCAGGCCGGGCGGGCCGGCGCGATGGCGGCCGACGGTGCTGGGCCAGCTCCGCCGGATCGCTGCCTAGCGGTAGTTGGTGAACTGGAGGGCCACGCCGAAGTCGGCGCCCTTCAGCAGCGCGATCACGGCCTGGAGGTCATCCTTCTTCTTGCCGGTCACCCGCAACTGGTCGCCCTGAATCTGCGCCTGTACGCCCTTCGGACCCTCGTCCCGGATCTTCTTGCTGATCGCCTTGGCCTTGTCCGACTCGATCCCCTGGATGACCTTGCAGTCGATCCGGTACACCTTGCCGGACTGGCGCGGCTCCCCGCAGTCGAGAGACTTCAGCGAGATGTTCCGCTTGACGACCTTCTCCTTGAAGACGTCCAGCGCGGCCTTGGCCCGTTCCTCTGTCTCCGCCTGGAGTGTGATCGCCTCATCCCCGGCCCAGGAGATCTCGGCGCCGGTACCGCGGAAGTCGAAGCGCGAACCCAACTCCTTCTCCGCCTGGCGCAGGGCGTTGTCCATCTCCTGCCGGTCGACCTTGCTCACGATGTCGAACGACGGGTTCGCTGCCATGATCATGCTCCTGAGGTCTGACGGTCTCTGCGGTGTCCTGGATGACCCGGTTCCACCCTCGGTGGTCCCGGTTCCCGGTGCCACCCGAAGGCGGCACATCGTGCCGACGGTACCCGGTTGCGCCGGGACGGGGGACAACCGCTATCCTTGCTTCCGCCGCCGCGCACAGCGTGGTGGCACGCCCTGGCGGGTTGCCCGAGCGGCCAATGGGAGCGGACTGTAAATCCGTCGCGAAAGCTACAGAGGTTCGAATCCTCTACCCGCCACCAGGTGCGACAACGGCCCCTGAACAGCAGGAATGCTGATCGGGGGCCGTTGTCGTTGATCTCGCTGGGTCCGGCTGTGTCCGACCGTCTACGGCTGGTTGTGGGCAGATAGTGGGCAGGTTGATCTAGCCGGTCTCTGGACTTGTCTCCGGGCTGTGTGGCCGGTCGGGGTGTCCCGTGACCCATGGTCGTTCGGCGGTTCTGGTGGCGTCTGGGGCGTCCTTTGCCGGGACGGTGGGCCGAGGGCAAGCCAGTCCGGGGTGTGGACTGGCGCGGCAGCCTGTGTCACCGCGGCTGCCCTCGCAGTCGGCCCCCGTCTTCGCGTTCGTGACTGCGGTTGCTCGGCTTCGGCCCTGGCGTTCGTGGCGGCCTGGTCCTGGGCGTGGTGCGCGGGCGGCTGCCCGGCGGATTTCGGTGGCTTCCCGCCCCGGCGCCGTAGGCGTCCGGGGCGGCTCACCGCCGGGCGGTCCTCCGCCCGCGCGCCGCGCCGTGTGCGGCGCTCTTGATCCAGAACAGAACAAATCGGCAACCGACGACCAAGGGTGGCGGTTCGTCATTGAGGGCTTGTTTACAGCTCTGTGCAGGTCGTCCGGCTTCGACCGTGCGCGTCCGTGACCACGAGCGACTGTCCGCACGGTTCCGCTAACGGGCTTACCCGCTCGGTTGCTGTAACCGTTGCTGTTGATTGAACGGGGCGACCTGTTAGCTCTCGTCGGGGAGCCTGGTCGCTCGCTGCTGGCTCCGTGACAACCTAGCTCTGCGGCCCGACATGCAGCGATGCGTGCGGCCGGCAGGGGTGGGTCGACCTCGGGATTTGCCAGTAGAGTGCGCCATGGCCAAGAATCGGACGCTCGATACCGGACGTCAAGCACGATAGAGTCACGTACGGTACATCGGTCGTGCGAAGGGTGGAAGCGGTGGCGCACAAGCTTCAGCTGGTGTCGGTGTCGCGACTCCTCCTCGACCAATCCAACGCACGGCTAGGCGAGGAGCAGGCAACTCAACAGGCGACCCAGCTTGCACTCGCTAAACTGCTTGGCACGCAGCTCCTAGAGATCGCCGATGACATCGTAAGAAACGGGCTTGATCCAACGGCACTGCTAGCGGTCACTCCCGATGGGGCTCCTCGTTCAAAGCTCAGAGTGATCGAGGGCAACCGCAGGTTGCTCGCTCTGAAAGTTCTAGATACGCCCGCCATAATTGATGGGGTCTTTAGTCCCGTTCGTCGAAAGCGCTTGGTTGACCTCTCAGAGATGTTCCGCGCGGACCCCATTTCATCCGTGCAATGCGCCATCTTCGAGGCCGAAGGGGATGCGCGGCACTGGATCGAATTGCGACACACAGGCGCTAATGGTGGGGTTGGGCTAGTCGAGTGGGATACCAACGAGCAAGACAGATACCGCACTCGTCATGGTCAACCGGATGAGCGCAAGCCTGCCGGCCAAATCATCGACTTCGTTAGTCAATTCTATCCGGCCAAGCCGGGAGATAAGCGCATCTTCACGACCCTCGAACGTGTCGTAGCGACGCCAGCAGTTCGTGAGCAGCTCGGCATCGAGATCGATGGCGGAAAGGTGTACTCAAACTTCCCGGTCGCTGAGGTGCTCAAGGGTCTTGGCAAATTGGTGGCCGATCTCCGCTCCGGTGACGTCAAGGTCACAGACGTCTACTACGAAGACGATCGCTTGAGATACCTCGCTTCCCTTACTCCCGAGGAATTGCCGGACTTGGCAACCAGGATGCCTGCAAGACAGTTGCTCGTGTCCCTGTCCGCGCACGAAGCAGCCACACCCTCGCCAGCGCCGATGCAGCGTACTCCGCAGGAAGGTGCCGGTCCGAGCCCGAGGCAACAGGTGGGCGCACAGTCGTCTGGCGTGGGAAGCTCCGCCAGCGCTGGCTATGGACAAGGAAATTCAGCCACGCCTGATGGCGCTCTATCGCAGCAAGCTCAACTGGCAGGGACTGCGAGTCCGCGGCCGAGTCGGGTTAGGCCGCTCAAGAAACGGGCTACTACCATTCCCAGAAGCTGCGTCCTGTACATCACCGACCGTCGAATCAACCTCATGTATCATGAACTCTGTAGGCTCGATGTTGACCAGTTCTCCAATGCTTGCGCAGTCCTATTCCGCGTCTTCGTCGAACTGAGTGCGGACGCTTATATTGAGAAGCATAACCTCATCGCCGAAGCGGATAGGCGTAATGCCAAGTTAAAAAAGAAGCTCGTTGACGTAGCAAGCCACTTGAAGCGAGACGGGAAGATAGAGACTCAGCTCGAAAGGGCCGTAGAAAAGTTCGCCAATAGCGATGGCATGTTTAACTCTTCCATTGTCACGCTACATCAGTACGTACATAACCCGAAGGCGTACCCGGTTCCGAGCGAGATCCGTACCGCGTGGGACGAAATTGAGCCGTTTATGACTGCGCTTTGGGCCAAGTGAAGATGGAGACTGTTGGCTCAGCAGCCCGATACCCATCCCCCCTCCGTTATCCAGGTGGGAAGGGGAAGGTGGCGAACTTCCTCAAGCTCTTGATCCTGCAGAACGACCTTACGGGGATTGATTATGTCGAGCCGTATGCTGGCGGTGCCAGTGTTGCCCTGACGTTGCTGTACGAGGATTATGTCAGCAACGCACAAATTAATGACCTAAACCAGGGCGTATATCAATTCTGGCGCATGGTGGTCAATGACCCGGATGCCTTGTGTCGAAGGATTAGAGCCGTCAACCTGAACCTAGAGGAATGGCGACGGCAAAAGCGTGTCTATGCCGATATGGATGCCACACCGGAGGATCTCGCCTTTGCCACATTTTTTCTTAATCGAACTAACAGATCGGGCATTATCTCCCGTGGAGGAGTGATCGGAGGCAACGACCAGCGCGGGGACTGGAAGATCGACGCGCGATTCAATAAGGCATCCCTGTGCTCTCGCATCCTGAAAGTTGCGCGCTTCGCGTCGCGATTGACCGTGACCAACCAGGATGCGGTCGCTTTGCTGAAGGGCAGCACTAGTCGCGCCGGAACGGCACTCCACTACCTGGACCCCCCGTACTACCTAAAGGGATCGCGACTGTATGACAATTTCTACGGCCATGATGATCACCTCACGGTTAGTAGGACAGTCCGCAGTATGAAGGGCCCGTGGGTCGTATCTTATGATGCGAATCCGGAGATCCTTTCAATGTATTCGGGCTGTGAAAGCTTGCGGTATATTCTTGGCTACAGTGCTTCAAAGTCACCCAACGGCACAGAGGCTATGTTCTTCTCTGAGGACCTCGTTGTGCCCGATGTCTCATCGCCCGCCGGCATCGCGTCTTCTGCTATCGATGCAGCCAAGGCGACGGCTACCTTGTTCTAGCCGATGGCGCGTCGAGCGTCACGTCAATGCCTCACGTTGCTGTATTGCCCAATGTTCACTACTGCATCGGGTCCGAGGGTCAGGCCGCCTTGAGTAGGCACAGTAGCTACGCGCTAGTGGCCTTGAAACGAGGCTTCGTACTCCCATTCGGTGCGGTCCGCGGGCAGTACGACGTCTAGGGCGACTTCCACGACCCGCGAGTCAGCGTACGTGCGGCGGCGGACGCAGATGACAGGTATACCGCCGGGAAGGCTGAGGGTCCGCGCTTCGTCGTTTGTGGGCATTCGCGACCGTACAGCCTCAACGCTATTGGTCACGGTGTGGCCGAGCTGGTCGAGCAGGGCAAGGTGCGCTGAGATGGCTGGCGCTCGATGCAAAGCGGAGAGCGATGCGCCGGCCACGTCGCTGAGTAGGTAATACGAGGTGAGCATGTGCTCTGGGACGCCGTGGACGCTGACGACCGCCCGGTGCTCTAGAAGCATGGTTCCGGCGGGGACGTTGAACAGCGCGGCAATCTCTGCTGTGGCGGGTACCCTGCGCTGCTCGGTGCTGACCTTTTCCTCCCAGCCGTCGGGGTCTGGCTGCGCGACCGTGGCGCCGTACCGGTGTGGCCGGAGGATTCGCCGTGTCGTGGCGGGGCGGGCGTAGGTGCCGCGCCCATGTTCGGTGACCACTGACCCGTCGTTGCGTAGATGGGCGATAGCCTGGCGGATGGTGCCGCGGGCTACGCCGTATTCGCGCATGAGGGCGGGTTCGGAGGGGATGAGCGCGCCGGCCGGGATGGCTCCGCTGGTGATGCGGTGGCGGAGTTCGTCGGCGATGGCGCGGTAGCGGGGTTGCTTGTGCGGGGTTGGCACATCGGTCACGGTACCTGTCTGCCGGGTTCTCAACCGGTCCGGCACACGTCGTGCCACACGTCTCGCTAGATGTATAGACAAGTCGTCTAGTTGTAGGTACGTTTTGAAGGCGGTCGGGGACGGCTGATGACAAGGGGTTGGCACCAGACCCGCCCCGGCCGCACACAAACGGTTCCTTCGCGCCTTCGGCAGCGGCCGGCGGCGCTGACTCAACCTGCCCCACAGACCCGGCACGGCGCCGCCCCGTACTGCCCGCAACCGGTGTGGCGTCGTGCCGTCGAGGGACCGGTGGCCGGCTCGCGTACTCCCAGGCGGTCGGCCACCGGTTCCCCTCACCCGTCGCCGAGGTAAAGACGATGATCCGTTCCCACCGCCGACACAACGAACTCCGGTCCTGGTGGCCCTGGAAGCGCCGCACCACCCGCACCCCCGGCCGGCACGCCGCGACCGGAAAACCCACCCCCGCCGGCCGGCCGCGCTGGGCTGACGGGCCGACGGTGAAGCTGCCGAACCTGCGGTACGCGCCCCTGCTCACCCTCGCCCAAGCGCACCGGGGCAACGGCGGGCGGTGGACCCGGTGACCCGCCGACCGCAACCACCCGGGCGGGCCACGGATCATCCGGTGTGGTGTGACCGGCGGCGCTGCGGCTACCTCGTACCGCCGATCATGTCCCACATGCCCCGCCGGCACGTCGGCACCGCCATGCGCCTGGGCGCGGTACGGGGTGCGGGCCTGGTGGTGGTCCACCTGGTCGGCTCGCACGGTCAACCACCCCTGGTCGGTCTGCACGCTGCCGGGGCGAATCGGATCGCTGGCGCGGCCGAGTTGCGGCTGTCCGACGCCTGGCGGCTCGCCCGTGGCCTGGACCGGCTGTGCGCCGACGCCGGCTACACCCCACCCGCGCAGGAGGCCGCAGATGACCAGCAGTGACCAGCAGCCGGCCGGGGGACAGTGCCCGCCCTGGTGCGAGGGCTGCGGCCCGGACGATCCGATGCACCGCACCGTCCTGACCACCATTGGCTGCGAGGGCGGGGGGTGGATCAGCCTGAACATTGTCTTGGACCGGTTCCGCCGTCGGGAACCGATGCTGCGGGTCGACACCACCCGGTACGGGCCGACGCAGAGCATCATCCTGACAGTCGAGCAGACGGGCCGGTTCCTGCTCGACCTGGCACGCGGGCACGAGATCCTGCGGGAGACCCGTACCGCCCGACGGGCTACGGCCCGGTCCGACGGTGCCTGACCGGACCACCCGGCAGACGTATCAACGTCTAGGCGGTAGCGTTACCGGCGTGATCCCCCGGGACTGGCGACCGCGTTACCTGCAACTGGCCGAGGAGCTACGCGCCCGCATCGTGTCCGGGGAACTCCCGCAAGGTTCGGCCATGCCCAGCGAAACCGAGCTGGCCGACACCTCCGGCCTGTCCCGCACCTCGGTCCGGAACGCCATCCGCCAGTTGCGCGAGTGGGGCCTCGTGCGCGCCGAGCAGGGCCGGGGCACCTATGTCCGCGCGCCCCGGCAGCGGGTGCGGCGTCGCAACACCGAGCGGTACCAGTGGGAGAAAGACCGCGCCCTGGCCAGCGAGGTCGAACGCCGCCGCTCCGGGGGCACGGAACACGACACCGGCCTGACCGTCGATGACCTCAAGTTCCACGCCGAATACACCAGCGTGGACGCCGACGAGGACATGGCGAGCGTGTTCAACCTGCCGATCGGCACGCGGTTGTTGCGGCGGGTGTACTGGACCAGCTCCCGCCACGAAAGCGCCCCACTGTCCATCTCCTACTCATACCTGCCGTACGACCTGGTGGCGAAGAACCCGGACCTGCTGGATCAGGAGAATGAACCCTGGCCCGGCGGCACCATGCACCAACTGCACACCATCGGTGTCGAAGTCGATCAGATCACCGACGAGATCCGCGCCCGACCACCCTCACCAGACGAAGCCGAACTCCTCGACATCGAAGCCGGCGTCTCCGTCCTGACCGTCCGCAAGATCTCCACCGACATCAACGGCCAGGTCGTCGAGGTCGCCGACATCGTCCTACCCGGCGACCGGACCGAACTGGTCTACACCACTGTGTTGAAGCGGTGGAAGGCGTGACCCGACTCGTCTCGGTCATCACCCCCGTCCACAAACCGAGCGTCGGCTACCTCGCCCAGGCATACCAGTCGCTGACCGCGCAGGAACTACCCGACGGGTGGGACTGGCAATGGCTCGTCCAGGAAGACGGCCAAAACAACCTCCTCGTCGACCAGCTCCCGGACACCGACCCTCGGATCAGCGCAGGCAGCGGTCGACCCGGCGGCCCGGGTGTCGCCCGCACTCTCGCGCTGGCGCGGGCCGAAGGTGAGTACGTAAAGGTTCTGGACGCTGACGACCAACTCACCCCCGATGCGCTTGCCCGGGACATCGCGGCCTTGGAGGAACACCCCGACGTCGGATGGGCAACATCCCGCGTCCTGGACCTCATGCCCGATGGCCAGACCGTTGGCTTCGACATGGACCCACCCGCCGGGCGCATCACCCGCGGCGAAGTCCTCACCTTTTGGAAAGCCCACGACTACAGAGCACCCGTCCACCCGGCCACGTTGTGCATGCGTCGGAGCCTGCTCCTAGCCCTGGGCGGCTGGATGGCCCTGCCAGCCTCGGAGGACACGGGTCTGCTCCTGGCCGCCAGCGTCATCACCGACGGCTGGTTCACCCCCGAACCCGGCCTCCTCGACCGCAAATGGCCCGGACAGATGACCGGTCAAGTGACCCATCGCGAACCCGCCGAACATGGTGCCCGCATAAAGATCATCGAAGAGCGGGCAAAGTGGCTGGAATTGCTCTTTCCTGAGAATTTTTGCGGTTGATGTCTCAAGGGAGATTAATTCTCTGGCCATCGACACGATACCTTGATTTGTCTCTGATGCGTGTTGTAGTATCCGATTTATAGCTATAGGTCTGCATCAACGCACCGTTTTGACAAAGGCGATGCGCAGTGCCGTATCGTGTGGCCTCTGCGCTCAAGGCAGTGGGGGTCGGCCGATGACCGCGGCGGTAATTACCGCAAGTGCAAGTGTGGTTGTGGCGGTTCTCGGATTCCTGCTTAATAGGCGGAATCAGCAACAGTTCGAGATCCGTCGAGTGCTCCTTGAAAGAGTAAATCGTCAGCTTCGCGAACTCTATGGTCCGCTGTTTGCGCTGGTCAACACGAACGAACGTCTTTGGCGGGCTCTACGTGACTCAGGATTGCCGCCTAGAACCCAAAGGTCAGCCGACGCCGCGCAATCTTTGACCGGCTCGGAAAGGTGGGCTCCCTGGATGCAGCACGCGCTGATGCCAGCGAACATCAAGATGAGAGACGTCATAGTAGGGAACGCTGATCTACTAATAGAAGGTGACGTACCATCGCCTCTCTTGGAATTTTGTGCACATGTGTCAGTGTACGAAGTAATTTTAGCGGGAGCGGGAGCTCTCGAGGCTAACGCCGGAGGGGCGCTCATACCGCATCCAGGCCAAGAGTACGTAGATTACATTCGTGATTCGTTCGCATACTTGAGGCGCGAGCAAGAGCGGCTCTTGGCTCTTATTCGCCCCTAGATTCTGCTGGTGAGGTGTCTTGAGTAGGGTTATGATCGATTCGAGTCATCAGTATTGCTTGGCAGACGAGCAGTTATACCTGGGTCGGATCTCGTCGGCCGCCTCGACGGCGCCAGTCCTTTCCGTGGCCTAAGAGTCCTGCTGTCTATGTTGTAGGCGACGCATAAATGTCGCCTAACCGATTCTACTTGCTCGGTTGCGTCGACGATTAACAATGGGCGATGAAGGGCGGAGATTTCAACAATGAACTCCTGAATGTCATGAGCCTCTCCTAGGAGTTCGGACGCCCTTGCAAGGTCCGTCACCAGCATGCGCCGAGACCTGTTAGGTACTTCATCATCGGGCCGGACCTGCATCCGCCTTTCCCATCGCTCGACCCACCCAAGTAGGACTTCAGCGACCCCGACTGCAGTACGCGTTCTGTCCGCGTCCTTCGGGTCGCTCATCACGGTGAAAAGTTACTTCTGGGCCAAGCTGAAATCCTGCGCCGATACTCGCTCAAGTGAAGGAAAGTTTCCGGCATCTAGCCATTGTTGGCCGTCGTCATATACGGCCGATCCCATCACCTTTAGTCGAGAAGAGATAGCTTTTCGAGCTCTAGAGCTTCCATCAAAATTGACTCGGTCGACTCCTTTTAAGTTGCTCATTATTTCAAGGTCTCCATATTCGATGATGAGAGTTCTGTCTCTGTCTCGTTGCCACGCCATTCCGGCTTCAAAAATTACATTTGGCCGTGGCTGCCCTTTCAACTGACGGCGTGCCGATCGTGTATCGAGGACTGGATGGAGTGCGACTAGGTCGTCAGGGGTCATGAAGACAACGATGACATGGCACATACTAAATCCTGCATCGAGGATCTCTGCGGGGTACTGGCTTCCCTTCTTGGTCATAAGTACGGCATCGTCCCATTCGATCACGTGCAGCCTGAGGGATCGCAGGAAATCCGACATAGCATCTGCTGCCTCTTTCCAAACGCCCCTTACTAAGAACACTTTGCTAGTATCGGCATAGTGGCTCGCATCCCCGTGCGAAAGGCGGTCAGAGCCGGGCGGGCCGGAGACAAACCGGTTGGTTACCTCTCGTCCTGCGTCTACAACGCGCCGGGCACGCCCCGGCCAATCCTGGATTAACATGCCGCCTTGCGAATCGATTGCGGCCAAAATTTCGTCCGAAGCTATATCAGTAAAAGTTATCTTCACTCGCGCTATTTCGCCGGTCCTAGCTGTAGAGCCATTGAGATAAATTTCTGAGCTCCGCTGGTACGGTTCCACCACACTCCGCCAGACGGTTTCTTCCGTCAGATCAAGATAAATGATAGGAGCCGTACTGCCGCGCATGGAAAGCTGAACATGGTATGGCATTCCGTCTCCTTCGCGAGTCGTACAAGTCGTAGTGCGGACGGGCATGGCTTGGCGATGTTGGGTACAGTCTGCGACACTCCGCCCAAAAATGGAACGGCTAAAAGCGGCGATTTGGATCGTGCAACGAATCAGAGCTCTGGCACCGATTGCTGTTGTAGCAACGAGTAGACCGCCCAGAAGGGTCCCAATCTGCTGACTCACGTGCCGCTCCTCACTCGGACGACGAGCGAGGCGGGGCGGCTCAGCTCGTCCAGTCCGATATCCGACTGGATCAGCTGAGTCTGCGCTGCCAGCGAGCCCGGGACTCATCACCGGAATAGAGCCTAATCGGCCGAATCCGGGAATTGCTTATAGCTGATCGCAAGTACCTGTCTGCCGGCGTCCCGCACCCAGTACCTTCGGTTCAGGGTTACGACTCCATGGTGGCGCTGCCTACCAGATGCTAAGCGGTTTCCCGCTTCCGACAGCAAGCGGCTGTCTGCGACCGATGTGAAGCTCGTGCGCTGACTCCGTTGACTTGTCTGCCAAGTTGGGTTTACCGTGCTCAGTACAACTTGGCAGACAGGTCTACAAGCTGGAGGTTGCGCGATGGCTCTGAGGGGTGGGACGAGGTTCTCGGTCCGGTGTGAGGACGTGTTCCCGGCAGGGTGCGCGTTGGTCCCGGACTCGCTGGGCGAGGTGGAGGACTACGACGAGAAGACCGGTCGGCGTTCGCCGGCCAAGGACAAGGTGACTGGCCAGCGGGTGTGGCAGGTCCGGGTCATGGACCTGGATCCCGAGCTGGGCAAGCGGTCCCGGGAGACCACGGTCAAGATCTCGGCCGACTACCAGCCGGTGCCGCCGACGGGCACGCCGTTCGAGGCGGTGGAGTTCGACGGGATGACCGTCACGCCGTATGTGGCGAACAACGGTCGGATGGCGTACTCGCTGCGGGCGACCGGGATGCGCGCCCCGGCGGGCGTGAACACGAGCAAGCAGAAGCCAGCGGCGTAGCCGCATCAGGTGCGGGCGGGGCTGTCAGGTCTTGGCGGACGGCAGCCCCGCCCTCTGTCTTCCCCCTACTCGCAAGGAGAGAGGTAGTGACATGTCCAAGCGTAAGCGTCCGGCTGCCCGCACCCGGCCCCGGTGCGTGACGTGTCGGGTCCGCTTCGACCCGGCGGGCGGCGACGGTGATGGCCGTTGCGGCTGTTGTGCCGGGCAGCTCCTGCTTCCGCTGCCGCCGGTTCGGGACTCGTCGGGTCGGTTCGTGTCCCTGCGGGGTGCCAGGTGATCCGGCGGCCTCGCGGTGAGGTCGTGATGACCACCGCCGGGGATCTGCTGGTGATCCGGCCCAAGCGGTTCGAGTTGCCGGTCTGGCTGGTGGTGGCCGGTCTGCTGCTGCGCTGGTCCTGGCGGGCGGTCCGCTGGTGCGTTCGGCATCCCGTCGTCACCGGCACGGCGGCGCTCGCCACCTGGCTTTACGCCGCGTACGGCTGGTCCGGCGTCGT
Source organism: Plantactinospora sp. A48 (assembly GCF_055793945.1). NCBI lineage: Bacteria > Bacillati > Actinomycetota > Actinomycetes > Micromonosporales > Micromonosporaceae > Plantactinospora > Plantactinospora sp. A48. The sequence continues at coordinate 96,834 of NZ_JBTIXF010000003.1, forward strand.
GGTGCCCGTGGTCCTACTGGCGGCGGGGTCGGCGCTGTGGCGGTGGCGGGATGAGTCGTCGTGGTGGACCTGGCTGGCCGGGCCGGTGCTGGGGTCGTTGCGGCGGATGTTCGTGTACCGGCGGGTCTGGCGCGAGGCGATGACCCTGTGCGGGCTGGCCGACACCTACGAGCATCGCAAGATCCTGCCGGAACTCCTGCGGGTCCGGTCAGACCAGGCGCTCGACGTGCTGACCATCCGCATGGTCCGGGGCCAGACGCCAGAGCAGTTCCAGAGGGCCACCGCGAACCTGGCGTACGCCTTCGGCCGGCGGCACGCCCGGGTCTACTCCGAGCGTCCGGCTGATCCGCCGATCCGTACCGGCTATTGGCCGCTGCTGCTGGGCATGGTGGATCGGTGGCGGTACCGGGACCGGCCGACGGTGGTCTACCTGGCGTTGGTGCGGACGGATGCGTTGCGGACCACGGTGCCGCCGTTCCCGGTGCCGGCGGTGCCGGACTTCACCGCGTTGCCGCTGGCTCGGCGGGAAGACCTGCGTACCTGGTCGCTGTTCCTGCTCGCCACACACGTCCTGGTGGGCGGTGCCACGCGGCGCGGTAAGGGCTCGGTGCTGTGGTCGCTGGTCCGGGCGCTCGGCGCCGGGGTGGCCTCGGGGCTGGTCCGGTTGTGGGTGATCGATCCCAAGGGCGGGATGGAGTTCGCCCTCGGCCGGCCGATGTTCGCCCGGTTCGCCTGCAAGTCGTTCGAGGCCATGGCCGACCTGCTCGACGAGGCCGTGACCGTGCTGCGGGAACGCCAAACCCGACTCGCCGGGGCCGTGCGGGTCCATACGCCGACCGAGGATGACCCACTAATTGTGGTGGTCATTGACGAGATGGCGGCGTTGACGGCGTACCTGCAAGACGTCGAACTGCGGAAGCGGATCGCCGGATCGCTGGGGGTGCTGCTGTCGCAGGGTGCCGGGGTCGGCGTCCTGGTGGTGGCCGCGTTGCAGGACCCGCGCAAGGAAGTGCTGCCGTTCCGGGACCTGTTCCCGACCCGCATCGCACTCGGCCTCACCGAGTCAGCACAGGTGGACATGATCCTCGGCGACGGCGCCCGCAACCGCGGTGCCCTCGCCGACCAGATGCCGCGCTGGGCCAAAGGCGTCGGCTACGTCATCCTCGACGGCACCCCCGACCCGCTACGGGTCCGGTTCTCCTACATCACCGACGACGACATCCGAGACATGGCCCGGCGGTACCCGGCCCCGGGCAATGCCGCCGACATCCTCGCCCAGGTCGGCCGGGAAACCGCCACCGAACCGGCACGGATGCCGAAGCCACGCCCGGCGCTCGGGCCACTGCTGCCGGACTCGCTGCTGAACCTCCTCGACCGCGACAGACCCGACCGGGACAAGCCTCACCGGGACGGGGTCGACCGTGAGCGGGGAGAACGGCCGTGACCGGCCGCCGGTTCTACCGGCTGCGCGTCCCAGGACTCACAGGCGCCGACACCGCCATCTCTGTCCGGGTCGACCCCGACCGGCCCGACCCGTTCCCGGTCTACCTCGCCGTCGGTGCCGGCCGGCGTCGCATGTATCTCACCCCGGATGAGGCGTGGGCGCTGTGGCGCTGCCTGTCCGAAGCCGTCGCCTCCCTCGGCGACCCACCCGACCACGTCCGCACCACCATCCGCCCCGACCGGAGGTGACCGATGACCCACAATCGAGCCGAGACCGCCGCCCGGGTGCTCATCCTGCTCGCCATCGCAGGGATGGCCGGCGCCGCCGCATTCACCCACGTCCACGACCTGACCGTCGCCCACGGCCAACCCGACTGGATCGGCTGGGCCAACGCCGTCGCCGTCGAACTCATGGCCATCTACCTCGGCCTGGAAATCCGCGCCCGACGCCGCACCGACCGCCCGGTCCGACTCGTCGCCACCCTGCTCGCCGCCTTCGCCCTACTCTCCCTGGCAGCCCAGGTCGCCGAGGCGGAACACTCAGTGTGGGGCTGGACCGTCGCGGCCGTACCGTCCCTGGCGTTCCTCGCTCTAGTCAAGGTCGTGCTCTCCGGAAACCGACCTGGCTCAGCTCTGACCGACACAGCGCCGACCACGACGGGTACCGCGCCGTCGCCCGTCGTGGTCGACCCCGACCCGATGCCGGGCGAACCGGTAATCGACATCCGGCCGGCACCTCCAGCCGTACCCGTACCGGTGCGGGCCGGATCGTCCACCGTGCTACCTCCTCTCGGCGTTGTCCGACCCGTCGGGGGTGCTCGATGAGGCTCCGGCCGCTACCGGAACTCGTGTACCACCTCGATCAGGCCGACGATGTGCGCGTTGAACTCGTCCAGTTCCTCGGCCGGCACCCACAACTCCAGGATGGTGCTGCCGCCGACCTGCTGGACCGGGTACCGGCTCAGGAACTCCGACTCGACCCGGAAGCGGGTCACGTAGCCAACACCGGACGCGGGAACGTTCCAGTCCCGGGCGATCTTGATCGCGTAGTCCTCGTTGAGGACCGGATAGAAGATCGGCTGGTCCGGCAGGCGCGGCGGCCACTTGCGCCACCCCGACTCGCGGACGAAATCCAGCTCCTGCGGCCCGGTCGGGCGCCACAGAACCGTCGTACCGCCGTCGCTGCTCATGGTGACCTCGCCAAGTCCGGAAGGGTTGATCCCGGACGGTACCGGCGACCCGGTTGGCTTCTCCACGAGTTATCCGGCGGCCATCGGTCGGTCCGGGAGGTGGCCCGATGACTGCGCCGACCCTGCCCGGCCTCGAACCGACCGCCCCGACCCCAGCTGCGGATGTGCCTCGGCCGGGTTCCCGGGCGGCTCGGATGGCGCTGCCCCGCTCGGTCGACGTGCTCAAGGACATCGCCACCGAGTACGGCGTCTGCGTCCGACCGCTGGCCATGCGCCGTACCGACCTGCATACCGGGCAGACCGAGGTGATCGATCTGCCCTGCGGCGCCACTCGGGAGGACAAGTGTCCGCCGTGCGCCAAGCGGAACCGCAGGCTGCGGCAGGTGCAGATCCGCGACGGCTGGCACCGCACCGACGAACCCGTACCCGCGCCCGAGCCGGCCACCGACGACCAGAAGGCGTTGATCCTGCTGCGGGCGCACTTCGAGTTCGGCCGCGACGAGGCGGTCCGCGCCAGCCAGTGGGACCAGGTCGCCGACCTCGACGAAGCCATCCGCGAAGTCGAGGAAATGATCGCCGCCGAAGGACTCCGCGGCCGGGTGGCTCCGCCACACACCAACGGCGATGAGGACCAGGACGACGAGGACACCGGCCGGCGCCGCAAGCGGTCGACCCGGCGCCGGCAGGATGCTCCCGACCTGCCGCGCCGCAAGGTCGACCCGCGCACCGTCGGGCGCACCTACACCGCACCCGACGGCCACACCTACCGGCCATCGATGTGGCTGACCCTCACCCTCGACTCCTACGGCCCGGTGCGCCCCGACGGCACCCCGGTCAACCCCGACCGGTACGACTACCGCCGCGCCGCCTGGGACGCCGTCCACTTCCCCCGACTGCTCGACCGGTTCTGGCAGAACCTCAGACGGTGCGAAGGATGGAACGTCCAGTACGCCGGCTGCGTCGAGCCACAACGCCGACTCGCCCCACACGCGCACTTCGCCATCCGGGGCACCATCCCACGCGACATCCTCCGTACCGTCGCCGCCGCCACGTACCACCAGGTGTGGTGGCCAGCCACCGACGTCCAGGCGTACCCCCTCGATCGGCTGCCCGTCTGGGACGCCGACGCTGCGGCCTGGGTCGATCCCGACACCCGGCGGGCACTGCCGACCTGGACCGAAGCCCTCGACGCCATCGACCAGGACGACGACGCCGAACCCGTCCACGTCGTGCGCTTCGGCGCCCAGGTCGACGCCCGCGGCGTCATGCCCGGCACCGAGGACGCGGCCCGGACCGTCCGCTACATCACCAAATACATCACCAAGCAGGCCAGCGACTGCCACAAGCCGACCAGCGACCGGCAACGCGCCCACCTCGACCGGCTCTGGCAGCAGCTCCGGGTCACGCCCTGCACGGACCGGTGCGCCAACTGGCTGCTCTACGGTGTCCAGCCGAAGAGGGCGCACGCCAAGCTCAAGCCCGGCCGCTGCAAGGGGAAGGTCCACCAACGCGACACCCTCGGTATCGGCGGCCGGCGCATCCTCATCTCCCGCGACTGGTCCGGTAAGACCCTCGCCGACCACAAACACGACGCCCGCGCCTGGGTCCGCGCTCTACTCGGCGTCACCATCGACGCGGCCACCACCGAACCCGTCGACGCCCAGGGCGACACCGCCGGCCGGGTCACCCACGCCTGGGAACTCGCCCGACCCGACGACGAGGACGTACCGCCGCTCGCGCACCGGCTGCTGCGCTCGATCAGCGAACGAGCCCGGTGGCGCTCCGAGCTCCTCGCCGCCAAGGACCGGGCGGCGCACGAATCCCGAGATCTTTCGGCAACCGATCCGCTAACCGCCACGGGGAGGCACGATGGCTAGCGATGATCTTCTGACCGTTGACGAGGTGTTGGCCGAACTCCGGGTACCCCGCTCCACCTGGTACCTGTGGCGGCAGACCGGCAAGGCGCCCCGGGCGATCAAGCTGCCCAACGGGCAACTGCGGGTCCGCCGGTCCGCGTTGGCCCGGTGGCTGGGCGACCTGGAACGGGACGCCGCATGAGGAGCTACGAGGTCCAGATCTGGGACGTAGGGAAGCGCGCTGACCGGAAGGCCCGGCCCTGGCGGGTCCGCTGGGCGGTCGCCGGCCGCCGGTACGAGGAGATGTTCCGGACCAAGGCCCTGGCGCACTCGTTCCGGGCCGACCTGGTCCAGGCGGCCAACGCGGGGGAGCCCTTCGACCAGGCCAGTGGCCGACCGGCGAGCCAGGTCCGCGCCACCAACCCGACCACCTGGTACGCGCACAGCCGCGCGTACGTCCAGACGAAGTGGCCCCGGGCGGCGGCCAAGACCCGGCGCTCGATCGTGGAGGCGCTGACCTCGATCACCGTGACCCTCACCCGACCGACCCGGCGCGGCCGGCCGGCGACCGACCTGCTGCGGGAGGCGCTGTATATATACGGCCTCAACCCGCGCCGCTGGTCGGCGGAGATCCCGGCCGAACACGCGGCGGCGCTGGCCTGGCTGGAGAAGGAGTCGCTGCCGGTCGTCGAGCTGGACTCGCCGGCCATGGTCCGCCGGGTGCTCGACAGCCTGTGCGTACGCCTCGACGGCAAGCCCGCGGCGGCCTCCACCATCCAACGGAAGCGGGCCACCTTCTACAACGTCCTCGGGTACGCCGTCGAGCTGGGTCTGTTGACCGCCAACCCGGTCGACCGGGTGCAGTGGACGGCGCCCGAGGTTGCTCAGTCCATCGACCGGCGGGTGGTAGCGCATCCCGCCCAGGTCGCCGCGCTGTTGGAGGCGGTGAAATCTCTCGGCAACCGGGCCGACAAGGTCACCGCCTTCTTCGGCTGCCTGTACTACGCGGGCATGCGACCCGCCGAGGCTGCCGACCTACGCCGGGAGGACTGCGACCTACCCGGCCGGTGCCTGGACTGCGGCGCCGACTTCGACGACCTGGCGGCGGTACGCCCGTCCCGGTCCTGCGGGCACGAGAAGATCGAACACCGCTGGGGTCGGCTGGTGCTCGCCGGGACCGCGCCGCGCGCCGGGTCGCACTGGACCGACGATGGCGGCTCGCACGAGCGGCGCGGGCTCAAGCACCGGGCGCGGCAGGAAACCCGGACCGTCCCGATCCCGCCCCGGCTCGTCGAACTGCTGGCCGCGCACGTCGAGCACCATGGGCTGGCGCCGGATGGCCGGTTCTTCCGCGGCCTGCACGGCGGACCGCTGTCCGAGTCGGTGTACGACCGGTGGTGGAAGCTCGCCCGGCAGCGGGCGTTGACCGAATCGCAGGTCGTCTCGCCGCTGGTCCGCCGGCCGTATGACCTGCGGCACGCGGCGGCGTCGCTGTGGCTGAACGCTGGGGTGCCGCCGACCGAGGTCGCCCGGCGCCTGGGCCACGGCGTCGCGGTGCTGCTCCGGGTGTACGCCAACTGCATCGACGGGGGAGAAGCCACCAACAACGACAAGATCGGCGACGCGCTCGGATGATAGGGGATGAACTGGCTCTGGCATGCCAAACTGGCGGACGTGCTGAAGTCTCGTCGAGCCGCCTTCTGGCTGACGTCGGCCCTACTGACGGGGGCGGCTGCGGTGACGGCTGGGCTCGCAGTCCCCAACGCCTCTGGCAGAGACCCGCACGTTTGGATGCTAGGTGCTTCGGCCTTTCTCGGTGCGCTCGCAGCTCGGAGCGGTGGTGTCCATGTCATCACTGCTCAAAAAAAACCCGCGAAGGTAAGGTCTGTATTGGAAGGTTGCGGGCGTGGGCAGATGGTGGGCGGTTGGCCGCTCAGTGTCAACGCGGTGTAGAGAAACGGCAGGTCAGCGGCGCTGAGCCGGGCATGATCGCTGACGCCCTGTAAATCCGTCGCGAAAGCTTCAGAGGTTCGAATCCTCTACCCGCCACCAGGTGCGTAAAGAGGCCCCTGACCAGCGTTAACGCCGGTCAGGGGCCTCTTCGATGAGTCCCATCAGTTCTGCTCAAGCCCGCTCGATCTCGCTGGCTGTGGCACAGACGTGTCGCTGAGATCAGCTCAATTTCGGACTGCTCAGGCGGAGCCGACAGATTGCTGGGCCCAGTGGAAGAGATGCGGCAGTCGGGTTACGCCGGTTCGTCACGCGTGGCGAAGACCTCGCGGGCGGTGAAGGTGGCGTTCAGCGCGCGGGAGAAGCCGTAGTAGACCGCGGCGTGGAGCACCCGAATCGGGACGTACCCGCTGCGCCCGGCCCACTTCGGCATGCGGGATCGGCTGGCCGGTCGTCGGGACGTACCGGTCACCGGGACCGTGACCAGTCACGGACAGCCCGCGTCTTGCATCCCTGGTGAGGATGGCTGGATGCGCTGGAATGGTTGGGGCCGATCGCAACCGCTGCGGTGGGTGTCGTTGGAGTGGCCGGAACGGTCTGGACCGCGCACTCCAGCCGCCGGCATCAGCTTGAAGCAGTGCGGACGCAGGGAACGATCAGTGTGACGGTGGCCTTGGCGGCTGAGAAGCGGCTGGTCTCCGTCAGGTTCCTGCACCTGGCGCGAGCCGCCTTCCAGGATGCGATGTCTCTGCTTGCGTCCGGGGCCGCTGCGCCGATGGATGAAAAGTCTCTTCCGCCGCCGCCGGATGGGGTCACGTACACGGGGCGCTATGAGGTGGGAACGCCGTTCGCCGCGGCGATGGACGAGCTGAGCAAGTGTTACGACGAGGTGGTCATCCTCGGCGGAAGCGAGATCGGGACTCAGGCGACGGCAGTGATCTCAGCGATCAGCGGCTACGGCTGCGGTCTGCGAGACGTATGGGCCGTCCACCAGGCGTTGGGGGACCTGTCCTCGGCCATGCACGAGGACGCAACGAGGCCCGGTCTTCCAGACCCGACCGCTCGTAGTGGCTGACCAGATATGTGCGGGGGCACCCAGCCTGGGAGTGGGCGGGTTCCACCGGCGACAGCGCTTAGCGCCGCCGTGGCATCCGAGGTGGCCGTGACCGACCGCCATCTCCTGGCGGGCCCCGAGCCGGCACGGTTCCGCGCCGAAGCGGGGGATGGGTGCCGGAAGTCCGGTCGGCGGCTGCCGAATCGCCGGATAATGCGGAGGGCGGTCGCGGCTCAACCCGGGGGCGGCCGGCGGGGTGGTTGGACGCGGTCGGGAAGGAGCGGCAGTCGGATGCGCATGATGCATGCCGTACGGGCCCACGCCAGGGGCGGGCCGGAGCAACTCGTGTACGAGGAGGCGCCGCGACCCGAGCCGGGGCCGGGTGAGGCGTTGGTGGCCGTGAAGGCCGCTTCCATAACGCCCCATGAGCTCACCTGGCCGGCAACCTGGACGGACAGCATCGATGGGACCGGACCCGAGCGCACTCCGATCATCCCGTCGCACGAGTTCTCCGGAGTCGTCGTGGCGTCCGGGGCGGGGGTGGAGGGCCCCACCGGCGGGGAGGCGGTCTATGGCCTGATCCCGTTCACCCTGGACGGCGCGGCGGCCGAGTACGTCGTGGTGCCGGCGGATGTCCTGGCGGCCAAACCCGGCACCGTTGATCATGATCATGCCGCGTCGCTCCCGCTGGCCGCGCTGAGCGCCTGGCAGGCCCTGGTGGACCATGCTGACCTGCGGGCTGGTCAGCACGTGCTGGTGCACGGTGGCGCCGGCGGCGTGGGGATCTTCGTGGTGCAACTCGCGGCCGTCCTGGGTGCCCGGGTGAGCGCCACGGCCGGGGCGGCCGACCTGGACTTCGTCAGGGGTCTGGGTGCCGAGCGGGTCATCGACTACGCGCACGACCGCTTCGAGGATCACGTTCGGGAGGTGGACGTGGTCGTTGATCTTGTCGGCGGAGTCACGCAGTCCCGATCCTGGTCGGTCCTGAACCCGGGCGGGGTTCTGGTCAGCCTCTCCACGCCTCCGGATGAGCAGGAAGCGGCCCGGCATGGCGTTCGTGGGACGTACTTCATCGTCGAGCCCGACCGGAGTGCGCTGCGGTCCATCGCCGAGTTCGTCGACAACGGCCGGTTGAGGCCGGTGCTTGACCGTGTGCTGCCGCTGCGCGAGACACGCTCGGGCTACGAGGTGCTCGACACGGCCAAGCGGCGCGGCAAGGTCGTCATCCACGTGGCTGACTAGTACCGGTTCGTCCGGGCCCGCACGGCGGGCCTCCGGATGAGCGTCCCGGTCCGCCTCTGGAAGCTGCCGGTCACGGTGGATCCACAGACCGGCGTGGCGGACATGCTGCGGTGAAATCGGATTCACCACCTGTCGCTCTGGCCCGCCGGATCGTTATCCCGAGCGATCAGGTGGGGTACTTCGCTGTGGGTGAGACGGTCGCCACGGACACGGTTCGTGGGTCGGAGCCCGGCAACGTATTCGAACGGTGGCAGGCTGTTGATATCCCGCCGGGATGGGATTCATCGCGGCGTTCAGCGCCCGAGTCCGGTATCGATCGGCCGGATCCGGACCGTATTGCGGTCCGTACTCTCCGCAGAACCGGGGCGTGACCGGCACGCTGCGCGAATAACTGCGTATGCCAATTTCTGGCCAAGGGCATCCGTACGGCGACGGGCGGCCACCGTCCGGCGCACCGGCTGAGCCGCACCAACCGGGCGAACTGTCCGTCTCCCGGGCCGATCCACGGTGGCGGGACCCAGCCTCCGCGCGGAACGGAGCCCAGCTTCCAGCACGGCGGCTCGACTCACCGGGTACGACGACGCGGCCTTCCTTCGTGCCGGGACGGCCCCTGCTCCCGGGTGGGGACGACGGTGGCCGGGTCCGGGGCCGGGATGGCCCGGTCGGCGGATCGGGTCGTCCGGTTCAGCCGTGCCGGGTGTTCGGGTCGCGTCTGAGCCGGGCGAGGAATTCGGTGCAGGCTCCGGCCTCGGTCGGGAAGACCCGCAGGTTGGCCTTGTCCCCGGACTCGGTGTAGTAGACCTCCCAGCCGGCCGGGGCATGGTCGATCACGTAGCAGTTGCCGACTCCCTGGCCGCCGTAGAGGCGGTAGCAGTCGGGCCGGAAGCCCTCTCGGGGAAGCAGTGCTTCGAGATCGGCGCGCGTCGCGGGATCCGCATCCACCATGGGCGCCATCATGACGGGTGATCGTTGCGGATGCTGGCCGACGCCACGACCACGCGCGGCAGCGTCCTATCAACTGGACGGCATCGGGTCCGTGCCGTCGTGCCGGAGCGGCCGGGTCGGGCGGCCAGGGGCGGCGCGGTGTGGGTCGGATCGCACGGCGGGTTGTCCGGGTGTCCGGTCGGACCGACCCGGCTCCACCGGACGGCCTCATCGTGCGGTCCGTCCGGCGGTGTGCCAACCCCGCCTGGCGGACACTTCGCTGGTCCACGGTGAGTCCGAATTGCACTTTATGTAGATAGGGCGTTATTAGAGAGAATAGAGAGATTAATCCATAGTGAAGCTATGTGCGGCTCTTGGGACTTAGATGTGATCTTACTGCCTGCCCCAACTGTGATCTAAGGCGAAATTAAAGGTAATGGGGCCGCCTGGGGGATGTCCTACCTGCCAAACGGCCGGATCTGGGCTCCGGGACTGCGACCTCGGCCCGCTCCGGCTTTGCGGCCCGTTTCCGCTGTGGCACCATCATGGAACCTCCACCGTTCCCCTCGCTCAACTCTTTGATAGGAGCCATCGATGTTTATTCGACGGCTTAGCCGGCTCTTCGGCATCACCATGGCACTCATGGTGATGGTCGTCGTGGCCACTGCTGTTGCGGACGCACCTCAACTTGGCATCGAATGGGGCGCAAGCTTCGGATCCCTTCTCATCCCCTAATAGCCTGATCTGCGAGCCGGCGGACGGCGGCGCCTCCGGCAGGCGGGAGTTTGATGCGTGCTCACAGGTCGTCGCGGCGAAGGCCCGAGCACGCCTGGCTGATCACCGGGCCGCTCGCGGTCCTGGCGACGCTGTCCTGCGTGCTCCTGGGTGTGCTGCACACCCAGGAGCCACGCTGGTGGGCGCACGCGGCGGCGATCCCGCGGTGGTCTCTGTTCCTCGGGCTCTTCTCCGCTCTGGTGCTGGCCGGCATTCCGGCCCTGAGCCTGGTCATCCGCCGTCAGGCGCTCACGGTCTCGATCACCGAGATACCGATCGTGCTCGCCCTGCACTACCTGCCACCGCTGCTGACTGTGATGACTGTCACTCTCGCGGCCCTGATCGTCCAGCTCCGTCGCCGGGTCGGTCAGGCGAAGCTCTGGTTCAACGTCGCGAACTACGCCGCCGCGACCTCACTGGCCTGTCTGGTGCTGGTCGCGTTGCCGGCCCGCTCCGGGGTCGGTCCGATGACCTGGGCCGTCCTGCTCATCGCTGTCGGCGTACACACCCTGGTCGGCCTCCTCGCGGTCGGCGGTGTGATCACCCTGATCCAGGGCTGGCAGGCCGGCCGGGAGGTGCTCCAGACGGCGCCGCTCGCATCGCTCACGGTCGGCGTCAGCACCGCCGTCGGGCTGGTCATCCTGCTCGCCCTGAACACCACCTGGTGGTCGCTGCTGCCACTGGCCGCCCTCGGGGCCGCGCTGGTGCTGGTCTACCGGTCGTACGCGCTGTCGCTGCGTCAGCACCGGACGCTCGAGGACATGTACGAGTTGACCCGGGTGATGACCGAGCGGGGACAGGACGGAACGCTTGTCGACGCCATGCTCGGTCGGGTCCGGGCACTGATGCAGGCGGAGTACGCCACGCTCTGGCTGCCCGCCCAGGGCCGGCACCCCGAGGTGCTGCTGTCCGCCCGGGTGGACGACTCCGGTCTGCTGGACGTCGCACCGGTGCCGACGGCGCTGCGGGAGGCGGCCGTCAGGGATCACCGCACCGTCGCCATCGGTAGTCGACTGACCGGTGAGGGCGAACCCCGCAAGGCCCTGCGCGGCACCGGGGTCAAGGACGCCATCGTCGTACCGCTGCGTTCGGGGTCCGCCGTGATCGGGACCCTGGAGGTGGTGAACCGGCTCAGCGAGATCGGACACTTCCGCCCCGGTGACGTGCCGATCTTCGAAACCGTCGCCGCGCACACCGCGGTGGCTCTGGAGAACTCCCGGCTGGTCGACCGGCTGCGCTTCGACGCGTACCACGATGGTTTGACCAAGCTGCCGAATCGCCGGCGGATGACCGCGGCGCTCGGGGAGGCGGTCCAGGTCCGGGCGCCCGGCGAGGTCGTCGCCGTCCTGCTGTTCGATGTGGACGAGCTGCGCCGGGTCAACGAGACCCTCGGCCACGCCGCGGGTGACAAGGTGCTGGCCGAGGTCGCCGACCGGCTCCGCGCCTCGGCGCCGGCCTCGGCGCTGGTCGGCCGGATCGGCGGCGACGAGTTCCTGGTGATGCTGCGCCTGGACAACACCGGCGCGGCGCTCAAGCTGGCGGCGGCGCTGCGGGACCAGATCCGGGACCGGATGGTCTTCGGCGAGCTGACCCTGGACGTGGACACCGTGGTCGGGGTGGCGGTCCATCCGGACCACGGCACCGACCCGACCGTCCTGCTCCAGCGGGTCGACCTCGCGGCCACCGCCGCGAAGGCGGTCCCCGACGGGATCCAGCTGTTCAGCCCGGTACTGGAATCCCGGTCGATGCACCGGTTGAGCCTGGCCACCGATCTGCGCCGGGCCCTGAGCAACGACGAGCTGGAGGTCTACTTCCAGCCCAAGGTGATGCTGCACGACCGGCAACTGGTCGGCGTCGAGTGCCTGGCCCGGTGGGAACACCCGGCCCACGGTGTGGTGGCGCCGGAGGACTTCGTCGCGGTCGCCGAACACACCGGGCAGCTCGGCCGGCTCACCGAGGTGGTGCTCCGGGAAGGACTGCGCCGCAGCCGCGACTGGCCGAACACCGCGCGTCCGCTCAACGTCGCGGTCAACCTGTCCGCCCGTACGCTGGCCGATCCGCAGTTCCCGACCCTGGTCGACGGGCTGCTCACCGAGTACGGCGTGCCGCCCGAGCGGCTCACCCTGGAGATCCGGGAGTCCGGGGTCCTGGACGGGACCGAACGGCCGGTGCCCATCCTGCGCCGACTGCGCGAAATCGGCGTACGGCTGTCGGTGGACGACTTCGGCACCGGGTACGCCTCGCTGTCGTACCTGCGAAGGCTGCCCGTCCACGAGGTGAAGGTCGACCGGTCGTTCGTGCAGGGGATGGCGACCGATCCGGTGGACCTGGCCATCGTGAACGCGGTGGTGACGCTGTCCCAGCAGTTCGGCCTGGCCGTGGTGGCCGAGGGCGTGGAGAGTGAGCTCACCCTGGAGCTGCTGCAGGACATCGGCTGCCAGATCGGGCAGGGGTTCCTGTTCAGCCGGCCCCTGCCGTACGAGCGGCTCGCCGCCTGGGTGGACGCCCAGTCGGACTCGGAACCGCTGGCTCCCGCCGACGTCCGGCGGCTGCGGGTGGTCCCCTGAGGCGTCCGCCGGATGCGCCGTCCGGCCCCCGGCGGGGCCTTCCGGAGCCGCCGTCCCGGGTGTCCGGGCGTGCCGGGGGATCCGATTTCACCTCCGGCGCGACGCCGTGTACTCTTACCCCTGCGCGTCTCCGGGGAGATCGCGCAGGCCCCCTTAGCTCAGTCGGCAGAGCGTCTCCATGGTAAGGAGAAGGTCTACGGTTCGATTCCGTAAGGGGGCTCAGAGGGTTCAGCTGGACCCGTCCACGGCGGTGTAGCTCAGTTGGCAGAGCAAGCGGCTCATAATCGCTGTGTCGCCGGTTCAAGTCCGGCCACCGCTACTCTCGGGCGTCGGGCAGATCCCGGCGAATCCACCCATTCGGGCTGTCAAGGCCCGAGCGGGCCCGGTGCGACGGGCGCCACAGGCGCCCGCTTTGCGTGTTCGCGTGGGAAACGTCTACGCTGATACGCCGTAGCATCAAACCGTTAGCGAGGAAGGCGCCCCGCCGTGGCCAAGGCGACCGACATCCGTCCAAAGATCACTTTGGCGTGCGTGGAGTGCAAGGAGCGCAACTACATCACGCGCAAGAACCGCCGGAACGACCCGGACCGCATCGAGCTGAAGAAGTTCTGCCCCCGGGACGGCAAGCACACCCTGCACCGCGAAACCCGCTGACGTTCCGTCGGCCCCGAGGCCGACCCGCAGCAACCGAGAACGCCGCCCCGGGCAACCCGCCGGGGCGGCGTTTCGCGTTCGGCGCGGGCCGGGTTCCGGATCCGTCCCGACCCGCCCACGTCGGGATCAAGCTTGACCGCCCAGAGTGGGCGGGTCGGGTTTGGGATCCGTCCCGACTCGCCCACGTCGGGATCAAGCTTGACCGCCCAGAGTGGGTGGGTCGGGTTTGGGATCCGTCCCGACTCGCCCACGTCGGGATCAAGCTTGACCGCCCAGAGTGGGCGGGTCGGGACGGATCCCAAACCAGCGGTCGAGCCATCGCCACGGACCGGCGGACCACGTGTAGGTTCGCGGTCATGCCGTTGGACCCTTCCTTTGTCGGCCGAAGCTATCCGCCGAGCCCGCCGTATCAGGTGGGACGGGAGAAGATCCGGGAGTTCGCGCGGGCGATCGGCGCGACCGACCCGGCCCACCACGATCCCGAGGCCGCCCGGGCGTTGGGTCATCCCGACCTGCTCGCGCCGCCGACCTTCCCGTTCGTGCTCGCGATGGCCTCCAGTCAGCAGGTCGTCGAGGATCCGGCGGTCGGCGTGGACTACAGCCGGGTGGTACACGGTGACCAGCGGTTCTCCTACACCCGTCCCGTGGTCGCCGGGGACGAGCTGGTCGCGGTGAGCACCGTCGAGGAGATCGTCAGTCGCGGGGGGCATGACTTCCTGACCACCCGGACCGAGATCAGCACGGTGGCCGGCGAGCCGGTCGTCACCACCTGGTCCAAGCTTGTCGTGCGTGGGGAGGGCTGAGATGGACCTGCCGGTCCGGACGTACCGGGTGACCCGGGCGGATCTGATCCGCTACGCGGGCGCCTCGGGCGACTTCAACCCGATCCACTGGAGTGACCGGGTCGCCACCAAGGTCGGGCTGCCCGGCGTGATCGCGCACGGCATGTTCACGATGGCGCTGGTCGGGCGGGCGGTCGCCGAGTGGGCGGGCGCGGCGGACGCGGTGGTCGAGTACGGCGTGCGGTTCACCCGGCCGGTGGTCGTGCCCGACGACGACGAGGGCGCCGAGATCGAGGTACGGGCGAATGTGCGTCAGGTCACACCGGAGGGCTTGACGGTGCTCGATCTCACGGCGACCTGCCGGGGGGAGAAGGTGCTGGCCCAGGCACGGGCGAGCATCCGTACCCCCGGTTGACGGGTCGATGTGGAAGACACGGCGATGTCGGGCGAGGTACCGGTTGGGAAACTGGTGCCGCTACCCGTACACTGATCCGCCGTGGGGCAAGTGCCCCCCGCTCAGGCCCGTGCGCCTCGGGTGGGGACACCTACCCGCAAAGGGGTGTAGCTCAATTGGCAGAGCAGCGGTCTCCAAAACCGCAGGCTGCAGGTTCAAGTCCTGTCACCCCTGCGCCTTGGGCCTGACCGTTCCGCAGGGGTCGGAGTTCCGCCGGCTGTTGTCGGGACGGCGTGCCTACAACAGTGTGCGTCACCGACGTTCGAATTTCTCACCCCGCGACGGAGGGCGAAGTGGCCGACAGCAATCGGCGTGGCGAGGACGCCGCGGACGAGCTTGACGACCAGGTGACCGACGACGTCGTTGAGGACGTCGAGGAAGCCGACGAGGAAGAGCCGGTTTCGCGGGGTGGCACGGCCACCCGGGCGCGAAAGCGGGCCGGTTCGGCCGACAGCCGGCCGAAGGCCAAGACGGAGACCGGCCGGGGAGGAATCTTCGGTCGCTTCGCGCGGTTCTTCCGTGAGGTCGTCGCAGAGCTTCGTAAGGTCATCTGGCCGACCCGCAACGAGTTGTTGACCTACACCGCCGTGGTGGTCGTCTTCGTCACCGTGATCCTTACGATCGTGGCTGGCCTGGACTTCGCCTTCGGCAAGGGTGTGCTGTGGGTCTTCGGCAACTGACGAGCCGATCCAGCTGATAGTTACGGAAGTGAGCGAGCGTGCCTGAATACGACGAGACCGCCCAGCCGGCCGACGAGCAGTCCCCGGTGGCGACGGCGGCCGGTGACGAGTCGGTCGGGGCCGCCAGCGAACCGGACGTCGAGACCGGCCTCGAGCCGGAGCCCGACGAGGACTTCGACCCGGTCGCCGAGCTGCGGCAGAAGCTGCGGTACGCCCCCGGTGACTGGTACGTCGTGCACTCGTACGCCGGCTACG
The DNA here is from genome assembly GCF_055793945.1 of Plantactinospora sp. A48. Lineage (NCBI taxonomy): Bacteria > Bacillati > Actinomycetota > Actinomycetes > Micromonosporales > Micromonosporaceae > Plantactinospora > Plantactinospora sp. A48. The sequence continues at coordinate 112,659 of NZ_JBTIXF010000003.1, forward strand.
AGAACAAGGTGAAGACCAACCTCGAAACCCGGATCACGAGCCTCGACATGGAGGAGTTCATCTTCCAGGTCGAGGTGCCGACCCGCGAAGAGGTCGAGGTCAAGAACGGCAAGCGCCTCCAGGTGCAGAACAAGGTCTTCCCGGGCTACATCCTGGTCCGGATGGACCTGACGCCGGAGTCCTACTCCTGCGTGCGGAACACGCCCGGTGTCACCGGCTTCGTGGGTGCCACCGACCGGGCCGACCGGCCGGCGCCGCTGTCGCTGGACGAGGTGCTCAAGTGGCTGGTGCCGGCGGTGCAGACGGCCGAGCAGAAGAAGGCCAAGCCCGAGATCAAGGTCCTCGACTTCGAGGTCGGCGACTCGGTCACCGTCACCGACGGCGCGTTCGCGTCGCTGCCGGCCACGATCTCCGAGATCAACGCCGACCAGCAGAAGCTCAAGGTGCTGGTGTCGATCTTCGGCCGGGAGACGCCGGTCGAGCTGAACTTCAACCAGGTCGCCAAGATCTGACGTTTCGCCGGCCGGGCGCGTGACCGCGCCCGCCCGGCGAAGGCGGTTGGCGACCCTCGGCGAATCGGCTGCCGTCGGGCTGCGCTACTCTAGAACGTCGCCCGCGACGCGCTTGACCGTGCCCGCCGCTGGCGCCAGGTGCATATTCACCGGATCAAGCCCCAGGAAGAGACATGCCTCCCAAGAAGAAGCTCGTCAAGACGTTCACGCTGCAGCTGCCGGCGGGCCAGGCCACCCCGGCGCCGCCGGTCGGCCCGGCGCTGGGCCAGCACGGCGTGAACATCATGGAGTTCTGCAAGTCGTACAACTCGCAGACCGAGTCGCAGCGGGGCGACATCGTCCCCGCCGAGATCAGCGTGTACGAGGACCGGACCTTCACGTTCATCCTGAAGACCCCGCCGGCCGCCCGCCTGCTGATCAAGGCCGCCGGTGTGGCCAAGGGCTCGGGCGTGCCGCAGGCGGACAAGGTCGGCGCCGTGACCCGCGCGCAGCTGCGCGAGATCGCTGAGAAGAAGATGGCCGACCTGAACGCCAACGACCTGGACCAGGCCGAGAAGATCATCGCCGGCACCGCCCGGTCGATGGGCATCACGGTCAAGGACTGAACTTTCCCCCGGTACGTGGGAGGGCACGCCGAGGCGTGACCCGACAGACACCACAGGAGTAATTCGAAATGCAGCGCAGCAAGAGCTACCGCAAGGCGGCCGAGGCGATCGACAAGGACCGCCTCTACACGCCGGCCGAGGCCGTGAAACTGGCCAAGGACACCAGCGGCACCAAGTTCGACGCCACGGTCGAGGTCGCCATGCGCCTCGGCGTCGACCCCCGCAAGGCGGACCAGATGGTCCGCGGCACGGTCAACCTGCCGCACGGCACTGGCAAGACCGCCCGCGTCATCGTCTTCGCGGCCGGCGCCAAGGCCGAGGAGGCCGTGGCCGCCGGTGCCGACGAGGTGGGTACTGACGAACTGGTCGCGCGGATCCAGGAGGGCTGGCTGGACTTCGACGCCGCCATCGCCACCCCGGACCAGATGGCCAAGATCGGTCGGATCGCGCGGATCCTGGGCCCGCGCGGCCTGATGCCGAACCCGAAGACCGGCACGGTGACCATGGACGTCACCAAGGCGGTCCAGGACATCAAGGGTGGCAAGATCACCTTCCGGGTGGACAAGCACTCCAACCTGCACCTGATCATCGGCAAGGCGTCCTTCTCCGAGTCGCAGCTGGTGGACAACTACGTGGCCGTGCTCGACGAGGTCCTCCGGGCCAAGCCGTCGGCCGCCAAGGGCAAGTACCTGAGGAAGGTCACCCTGACCACGACCATGGGTCCGGGCGTACCGGTCGACCCGAACCTGGTGAAGAACCTGCAGGAGGTTCCGGCCTGAGCCGGACCTCGGCGGCATCGATCGGGGCGTCCCCAGCGGGGGGCGCCCCGATTCCGTTGTTTCTGCCACGATTAGCGGCGTGCGTTTCGATGAGGTGTGGGCCCGATACGGCCGCCGCGGCCCGTGGGTGCTGCGCGGCGTGAGCCTGGCGGTCGGACCCGGGCAGGTGGCCACAGTGCTCGGCCGGAACGGGGTCGGCAAGTCCACCCTGCTACAGGTCGCGGTCGGCGTGCTCCGACCGGATCGGGGCCGGGTGCTCGACCGGCCCGGGCGGGTCGGCTGGGTACCGGAACGGTTCCCCGCGGACCAGCCGTTCACCGTGCGGCAGTACCTCACGGCCATGGGTCGGCTGGCCGGGCTGACCGGCGCGACAGTCGTACCGGCGCTGGACCGGTGGGTCGAACGGCTCGGTCTGGGACAGTACCGCGACGTGCAGCTGCCGGAACTGTCCAAGGGCACCGCGCAGAAGGTGGGCCTGGCCCAGGCGCTGCTGGTCCGGCCGGGCCTGCTGGTCCTGGACGAGCCGTGGGAGGGCCTGGACGCCGCCACCCGGGATCTCGTACCCGAGCTGGTCGCCGAGGTGCTGGACGACGGCGGGATGGTGCTGGTGAGCGACCACCGGGGCGAGACGGCCCGGTTTCCGACCGCGATCAGCTGGATGGTCTCGGATGGCACGGTCCAGGTCGGCGGCGGGTCGACCGACGACGGCGGGTGGTCGGTGGTCGAGGTCGTGGTGCCGACCGCGCGGGCGGCCGGCGCCGTCGCCGAGTTGCGCGCCGCCGGCCACCAGATCCGGCGGGTACGACAGGAGTCGAGTCAGTGAGCGCGAGGAGCTGGCCGGGTTTGCCAGCCCCGCAGTCGTGAACGAAGGGTGGCTCAGTGAGCGCGAGGAGCTGGCCGGGTTTGCCAGCCCCGCAGTCGTGAACGAAGGGTGGCTCAAATGATCGCGTTGACCATGATGCGGCTTATGGGTTTCGTCCGGACCGGTCGGGCGCTGGCACCGCTGATCGCCGGGCTGGTCGTACTCGGGATCCTCAACGGCGGCGGTCGCGCCCAGGCCGGTGAGGCGTACGCGGTCTCCTCCGTGCTGCTGTTTCCGGTGCTGGCCTGGCAGTCGAAACTGCTGCTGGACATCGAGCCGGACGTGCAGCGCCGGCTGGCCGTGACGACGGTGGGCCGGCGCCGGGAGGTGGCGGCCGGGCTGCTGGCCGCGGCGTTGGCCGGGATCGTGACCGTGCTGCTCGCCCTGGCGGTGCCGTGGTTGCTCGGCGGAGTCACCACCCCGCAGCGGAGCACCGACGCGCCGCTCGGTGTGCAGCTGCTGCTCGGCGGCTGGGCGCACCTGCTGACGGTGCCGGCCGCGATCACCCTGGGCGCGCTGGCCAGCCGGGCGGCGACCCGCAGCGTGGCGTACGGGTTGACGGTGCTGGCCTGCGGCGTGGTCGGCGGGATCGTGCTGGGCCTGCCGCACTCGCCGCTGTTCTGGCTGGCTCCACCGCTGATGTCGGCCGCCCGGCTGACCGCCGGCACGGGCCACGGCGGCCCGCTCCCGGTGATCCTGCTGAGCGGTCAGGCCGTGCTGTGGTCCGCCGCGGCGCTGGCCGGGTACATCGCGCTGCGTCGCCGCTGGGCATGAGAAGCGTCACAGTCGGTCCGGGTCGGGACGGCGCCGCCAGGCTTCGCCGGGGCCCTTCCTCTCAAGAGATTTGGTGATGCCGGGCGGCCTCACGTACTCTTGCGGCGAAGTTCCACCCAGAGACCGCTGGTCACCGTGCTCCGGCACGGTCGAAGGCCCCGTCAAGACGGGCGACCCGCGCAGGGCGGTAAGCGAACACCGGCAGTGCGCATGGTCCGCCGACCATGTCCAGTGGTGCGGTCCGACGATCGCATCCAGCGCCGCCGTCCTCGCCCCGTGCGCCCTGCGCCGGGGCGTTTTCCGTTGCGCCGGTCGCTGTCGAACTCTCCGCCCGGGTGGGCCCGGTGCGGAGACCAGCATGACGCAACGAGAGAGGAGGGACATGGCGGACAAGCCGGTTCGGGCCGACAAGGCCACGGCCGTCGCCGAGCTCACCGAGCGTTTCCGCGACGCCGGCGCCACCGTGCTGACCGAGTACCGCGGCCTGACGGTCGCCCAGCTCACCCAGCTGCGGCGGTCGCTCGGTCGCGAGACGACGTACACCGTCGCGAAGAACACGCTCGCGAAGCGTGCCGCGACGGACGCGGGCATCAACGGCCTCGACACGCTGTTCACCGGTCCTACCGCGCTCACCTTCGTCGACGGCGACGTAGTCGAGGCGGCGAAGGGCCTGCGTGATTTCGCGAAGGCCAACCCGCAGCTCGTCATCAAGGGCGGGGTGTTCGAGGGCAGGGCCATCTCGGCTTCCGAGGTGACCCGGCTCGCGGACCTCGAGTCCCGCGAGGTGCTGCTGGCCAAGTTGGCCGGCGCGATGAAGGGCAACCTGAGCAAGGCCGCCGCCCTGTTCCAGGCGCCCCTGGCGAAGACCGCCCGTCTGGCGGCCGCCCTGCAGGACAAGCGCGCGGAGGGTCAGCCTGCCGAACAGGCCCCCGAGCAAGACCAGACCGCCTGACGCGGGCGCTCGCACACCCACCAGCCGCAAGATTTTTAGGAAAGGACGCCAGACATGGCGAAGCTCAGCACCGACGAGCTGCTCGACGCGTTCAAGGAGATGACGCTGATCGAGCTGTCGGACTTCGTGAAGCAGTTCGAGGAGACCTTCGAGGTCACCGCCGCCGCTCCGGTCGCGATGGCCGGCGCCGCTGCCGCTGCCGCCCCGGCCGAGGCCGAGCCGGAGAAGGACGAGTTCGACGTCGTCCTCGAGGCCGACGGTGGCAAGAAGATCCAGGTCATCAAGGTCGTTCGTGAGCTGACCGGCCTGGGCCTGAAGGAGGCCAAGGACCTGGTCGAGAGCGCGCCGAAGGCCGTTCTGGAGAAGGCCAACAAGGAGGCCGCGGACAAGGCCAAGGCCAAGCTCGAGGCCGAGGGCGCCAAGGTCACCCTGAAGTAGTTTCGCGACCGATGGCGGGTCGTTGAGTCGGCTCCGCCACCGCCGCGTGACGGGCGGTGATCCCCACGGGGATCACCGCCCGTCGTCGTTCCGCCGGGATCGGTCGGTTGAAAGACCGGTCCGACAACCGCCTCGGGCCTTGACGCGGCAGGCGGAGGCAGGCACGCTGACATCAGCAAGACCTTCCGCGCTTGCGAAGGCCACCCACCGGGTAATGGCAGCGGCACCGGAGGCGCCGTTGCGGCGTACCGGTCGGGTGGCTCGCGGGAAGCGTGCGGAGACGTGCCCGGTGCTCTTTCTGGAGCGTCCGGCGACCTCGGGTCGCGGCACGTCCGCACCGCAATGCCGTGGCGGGCTGGACAGCGGTTAGCCGCTCGGCTACACTGCTAGTTTGCGCTGCCTTCCGACTTGACCCCTGCTCGGAATGTCCGGTTTGGGCGTTTGGAGTGGGGCCATTGGAGTGCACGCGTACCAGCCGTTCTGCAGCACCGGTCCTCGGAAGGACGCATCTTGGCAGCTTCCCGCCCTGCGAAGACCAGTCGTACGTCGAGCGCTTTCGCTCCCCGCCGAGTTTCTTTCGGCAGGATCACGGAACATCTTGAGGTCCCCAACCTCCTGGCCATCCAGAACGAGTCCTTCGACTGGCTGGTTGGCAACGAGGCATGGCAGGGCCGGTCGACGGACGACCCGCACGCCCGCTCGGGTCTCGCGGAGATCCTCGATGAGATCAGTCCCATCGAGGACTTCTCCGGCACCATGTCGCTGTCCTTTTCCGCCCCACGCTTCGACGAGGTCAAGGCCTCGATCGAGGAGTGCAAGGAGAAGGACCTGACCTACTGTGCCCCGCTGTTCGTCACGGCGGAGTTCACCAACAACACCACCGGCGAGATCAAGAGCCAGACGGTGTTCATGGGTGACTTCCCGATGATGACGCCGAAGGGCACCTTCATCATCAATGGCACCGAGCGGGTGGTGGTCAGCCAGCTCGTCCGGTCTCCGGGCGTCTACTTCGACAAGCAGCCGGACAAGACCTCCGACCGCGACCTGTCCAGCGTCAAGGTCATCCCGAGTCGGGGTGCCTGGCTGGAGTTCGACATCGACAAGCGCGACACCGTGGGTGTGCGCATCGACCGCAAGCGCCGTCAGGCCGTAACCGTCCTGCTCAAGGCCATCGGATGGTCCAGCGAGCAGATCCGCGAGCGGTTCGGCTGGTCCGAGCTGATGATGACCACCCTGGAGAAGGACCACATCGCCGGGGCGGACGAGGCGCTGCTCGACATCTACCGCAAGCTGCGTCCGGGCGAGCCCCCCACCCGGGAGAACGCCCAGACGCTGCTGGACAACCTGTTCTTCAACCCCAAGCGGTACGACCTGGCCAAGGTCGGTCGGTACAAGTTCAACAAGAAGCTCGAGATCGAGGTGCCGATCACCACCGGCACGCTGACCGAGGACGACATCGTCGCCACCGTGGAGTACCTGTGCCGGCTGCACGCCGGTGAGGACAGCTACGAGGCGGACGACATCGACCACTTCGGTAACCGTCGCCTGCGCACCGTCGGCGAGCTGATCCAGAACCAGGTCCGGGTCGGCCTGTCCCGGATGGAGCGGGTCGTCCGTGAGCGGATGACCACCCAGGACGTCGAGGCGATCACGCCGCAGACCCTGATCAACATCCGCCCGGTGGTGGCGGCGATCAAGGAGTTCTTCGGTACCTCGCAGCTGTCGCAGTTCATGGACCAGACCAACCCGCTCGCGGGTCTGACCCACCGGCGTCGGCTCTCGGCGCTCGGCCCGGGTGGTCTGTCCCGGGAGCGCGCCGGCATGGAGGTCCGGGACGTCCACCCGTCGCACTACGGCCGGATGTGCCCGATCGAGACGCCGGAAGGCCCGAACATCGGCCTCATCGGTGCCCTGTCGGCGTACGCCCGGGTCAACCCGTTCGGCTTCATCGAGACGCCGTACCGCAAGGTCGTCGAGGGTCGGGTCACCGACCAGATCGACTACCTGACGGCCGACGAGGAGGACCGGTTCGTCAAGGCCCAGGCCAACGCGCCGCTGCGGCCCGACGGAACGTTCGCCGAGGATCGGGTGCTGGTCCGCCGGAAGGGCGGCGAGACCGAGGACGTCGCGCCGAACGCCGTGGACTACATGGACGTCTCGCCGCGCCAGATGGTGTCGGTCGCGACCGCCATGATCCCGTTCCTGGAGCACGACGACGCCAACCGGGCGCTGATGGGCGCCAACATGCAGCGGCAGGCGGTGCCGCTGGTCAAGGCGGAGTCGCCGCTGGTCGGCACGGGCATGGAATACCGTGCCGCGGTCGACGCCGGTGACGTGGTGGTGGCCGAGGTCGGTGGCGTGGTCGAGGACCTGTGCGCCGACTACATCACCGTGCACCAGGACGACGGGCACCGCCGGACGTACCTGCTGCACAAGTTCCGCCGGTCGAACGCGGGCTCCTGTGTCAACCAGAAGCCGGTGGTGTTCGAGGGCGACCGGGTCGAGGCCGGCCAGGTCGTCGCCGACGGTCCGTGCACCGACGAGGGCGAGATGGCGCTCGGGCGAAACCTGCTCGTCGCCTTCATGACCTGGGAGGGGCACAACTACGAGGACGCCATCATCCTGTCCCAGCGGCTGGTGCAGCAGGATGTCCTCACCTCGATCCACATCGAGGAGCACGAGGTCGACGCCCGGGACACCAAGCTCGGTCCGGAGGAGATCACCCGCGACATCCCGAACGTCAGCGAGGAGATGCTCGCCGACCTCGACGAGCGCGGCATCATCCGGATCGGTGCCGAGGTCGTACCGGGTGACATCCTGGTCGGCAAGGTCACCCCGAAGGGTGAGACCGAGCTGACCCCGGAGGAGCGGCTGCTCCGCGCGATCTTCGGTGAGAAGGCGCGCGAGGTCCGGGACACCTCGCTCAAGGTGCCGCACGGTGAGAACGGCACGGTGATCGGTGTCCGTACCTTCTCCCGCGAGGACGGCGACGAACTGCCGCCGGGCGTCAACGAGCTGGTCCGGGTGTACGTGGCCCAGAAGCGCAAGATCCAGGACGGTGACAAGCTCGCGGGCCGGCACGGCAACAAGGGCGTCATCTCCAAGATCCTGCCGGTCGAGGACATGCCGTTCCTGGAGGACGGCACCCCGGTCGACATCGTGCTGAACCCGCTTGGTGTGCCGAGCCGGATGAACATCGGTCAGGTGCTGGAGACCCACCTCGGGTGGGTCGCCAAGACCGGCTGGAAGGTCGAGGGCGACGACACCGACTGGAAGAAGGCGCTGCGCGCGATCGACGCGGACTCCTCGGAGCCCGACACCAATGTGGCGACGCCGGTCTTCGACGGCGCCAAGGAGGCGGAGATCCACGGTCTGCTCGCGTCGACCCTGCCCAACCGGGACGGCAACCAGCTGATCGGGTCGACCGGCAAGGCGCAGCTGTTCGACGGGCGTTCCGGCGAGCCGCTGCCCGACCCGATCGCGGTCGGTTACATCTACATTCTCAAGCTGAACCACCTGGTCGACGACAAGATCCACGCTCGGTCGACCGGCCCGTACTCGATGATCACGCAGCAGCCGCTGGGTGGTAAGGCACAGTTCGGTGGCCAGCGGTTCGGCGAGATGGAGTGCTGGGCCATGCAGGCGTACGGCGCCGCCTACGCCCTGCAGGAGCTGCTCACCATCAAGTCCGACGACGTCCTCGGCCGGGTGAAGGTCTACGAGGCGATCGTCAAGGGCGAGAACATCCCCGAACCGGGCATCCCGGAGTCGTTCAAGGTGCTGCTCAAGGAGCTGCAGTCGCTGTGCCTCAATGTTGAGGTGCTGTCCAGCGACGGTGTGGCCCTGGAGATGCGCGAGACCGACGACGAGGTGTTCCGGGCCGCCGAGGAACTCGGCATCGACCTGTCCCGGCGTCCGAACGAGGGCGTCAGCAGCGTCGAAGAGATCTGAGGTGTTCGGTCTGGGGCAGGGCGACCCGCTCCGGGTGGTCAGGCTTGATCCCCTCGCGGGTCGCCCTGCCCCAGACCAATGCCAGACGGCTAAGTGGTACTACGAGACGACAGAGGGACACATAACGTGCTCGACGTCAATTTCTTCGACGAGCTGCGCATCGGCCTGGCGACTGCCGACGACATCCGTCAGTGGTCGCACGGCGAGGTCAAGAAGCCCGAGACGATCAACTACCGCACTCTGAAGCCGGAAAAGGACGGGCTCTTCTGCGAGAAGATCTTCGGTCCTCAGCGGGACTGGGAGTGCTACTGCGGCAAGTACAAGCGGGTCCGGTTCAAGGGCATCATCTGTGAGCGCTGCGGCGTCGAGGTGACCCGGTCCAAGGTCCGCCGCGAGCGGATGGGCCACATCGAGCTGGCCGCGCCGGTCACGCACATCTGGTACTTCAAGGGTGTGCCGAGCCGGCTGGGCTACCTGCTCGACCTGGCGCCCAAGGACCTCGAAAAGATCATCTACTTCGCCTCGTACGTGGTGACCGGGGTCGACGTGGAGGCGCGGCACCGCGACCTGTCCACGATCGAGAACGAGATCCTGGCCGAGAAGCGGCAGGCGGAGAACAGCCGCGACTCCGAGATCGAGAAGCGCGCCGCCAAGCTGGAGGCCGACCTCGCCGACCTGGAGGCGGAGGGCGCCAAGGCCGACGTCCGCCGCAAGGTCAAGGAGGGCGGCGAGCGGGAGATGCGCCAGATCCGGGATCGGGCGCAGCGCGAGATCGACCGCCTGGACGAGGTGCTGGACACCTTCCGCAAGCTGGAGCCGAAGCAGCTGGTCACCGACGAACTGCTGTACCGCGAGCTGCGGGACCGGTTCGGCGAGTACTTCACCGGTGGCATGGGCGCCGAGGCGATCAAGGCGCTGGTCCAGAACATGGACCTGGACGCCGAGGCCGAGAACCTGCGCGAGATCATCCGGTCCGGCAAGGGGCAGCGGAAGATCCGGGCGCTCAAGCGGCTGAAGGTCGTGGCGGCGTTCCTGAACACCCGCAACTCCCCGCTGGGCATGGTGCTCGACTGCGTACCGGTGATCCCGCCGGACCTGCGGCCGATGGTGCAGCTCGACGGTGGCCGGTTCGCCACCAGCGACCTGAACGACCTGTACCGCCGGGTGATCAACCGGAACAACCGGCTCAAGCGGCTGATCGACCTCGGCGCGCCCGAGATCATCGTCAACAACGAGAAGCGGATGCTGCAGGAGGCCGTCGACGCGCTGTTCGACAACGGTCGCCGCGGCCGGCCGGTCACCGGTCCGGGTAACCGTCCGCTGAAGTCGCTGTCCGACATGCTCAAGGGCAAGCAGGGCCGGTTCCGGCAGAACCTGCTCGGCAAGCGCGTCGACTACTCGGGCCGGTCGGTCATCGTGGTCGGCCCGCGGCTCAAGCTGCACCAGTGTGGCCTGCCCAAGCAGATGGCGCTGGAGCTGTTCAAGCCGTTCGTGATGAAGCGCCTGGTCGACCTGAACCACGCGCAGAACATCAAGTCCGCGAAGCGGATGGTCGAGCGGCAGCGGCCGGTCGTGTGGGACGTGCTGGAAGAGGTCATCACCGAGCACCCCGTGCTGCTCAACCGGGCGCCCACCCTGCACCGGCTGGGCATCCAGGCGTTCGAGCCGCAGCTGGTCGAGGGCAAGGCGATCCAGATCCACCCGCTGGTCTGCACCGCGTTCAACGCGGACTTCGACGGTGACCAGATGGCGGTGCACGTACCGCTGTCGGCCGAGGCCCAGGCCGAGGCCCGGATCCTGATGCTGTCGTCGAACAACATCCTCAAGCCGGCCGACGGCAAGCCGGTGACCATGCCCACCCAGGACATGGTGATCGGGCTCTACCACCTGACCCACCTCACGGCGGGCGGCAAGGGCGAGGGCCGGGCGTTCAGCTCCGACGCCGAGGCGCGGATGGCGTTCGACGCGGGCGAGTTGGACCTGCAGGCCACGGTCCGGATCCGGCTGCGTGACATCGAGGAAGTGGACAACGGTCGTGGCGCGCAGCCGTGGACCGCGCCCGAGGACTGGACCCCGGGTGAGCAGCTGACCGTGGAGACCACTCTGGGTCGGGTGCTGTTCAACGAGACCCTGCCCAAGGGCTACCGGTTCGTGAACTACGAGATCCGCAAGGGTCAGCTCTCGGCGATCGTCAACGATCTCGCCGAGCGGTTCCCGAAGGTCGCGCTGGCGGCGACGCTGGACGGCCTCAAGGAGGCCGGTTTCCACTGGGCCACCTGGTCGGGTGTCACCATCGGGATGGGCGACGTCATCGCGCCGCCGCGCAAGGCCGAGATCCTGGAGCGGTACGAGAAGGAAGCCGACCGGATCGACAAGCAGTACCAGCGTGGTCTGATGACCGCCGAGGAGCGTCGCGGCGAGCTGATCGAGATCTGGACCAAGGCCACCAACGAGGTGGCCAAGGAGATGGACACCGCGCTGCCGCAGGAGAACCCACTGTGGAAGATGATCAACTCGGGTGCCCGCGGTAACCTGCTCCAGCTCCGGCAGATCGCGGCGATCCGTGGTCTGGTGGCCAACCCGAAGGGTGAGATCATCCCGCGGCCGATCAAGGCCAGCTACCGGGAGGGTCTGTCCGTGCTGGAGTACTTCATCTCCACGCACGGTGCCCGTAAGGGTCTCGCGGACACGGCGCTGCGGACCGCCGACTCGGGTTACCTGACCCGTCGTCTGGTGGACGTCTCGCAGGACGTGATCATCCGCGAGGAGGACTGCGGCACCGACCGGGCCATCCCGATGCAGATCGGCGAGTACGCCGACGGCAAGCTCGTGGTACACGAGCACGCCGAGACCGGCGTACACGCCCGTACCCTGGCCGACGACATCAAGGGCCCGGACGGGACCGTCGTGGCCGAGCGGGGCGTGGACCTCAACTCCATCCTGGTCGACAAGATCGTCGCAGCCGGGGTCGAGACGGTCCGGGTCCGCAGCGTGCTGACCTGCGAGTCGAAGCTGGGCGTCTGCGGTGCGTGCTACGGCCGCTCGCTGCCGACCGGTAAGACGGTGGACGTCGGCGAGGCGGTCGGCATCATCGCCGCCCAGTCGATCGGTGAGCCGGGTACGCAGTTGACGATGCGTACCTTCCACACCGGTGGCGTCGCGGGTGAGGACATCACCCAGGGTCTGCCCCGGGTCCAGGAGATCTTCGAGGCCCGTGTCCCCAAGGGCAAGGCGCCGATCGCCGACACCCCGGGCCGGGTCCGGATCGAGGACGGCGAGCGGTCGCGGAAGATCATCGTGGTGCCGGACGACGGCAGCGACGAGATCGTCTACGACAAGATCTCCAAGCGGGTCCGGCTGCGGGCCCACGACGGCGACCACGTCGACGTCGGGGAGAAGCTCACCGAGGGCACCATCGACCCGCACGAGTTGCTGCGGATCCTTGGCCCGCGGGCCGTCCAGGTCCACCTGACCCAGGAGGTCCAGGAGGTCTACCGGTCCCAGGGTGTGCTCATCCACGACAAGCACATCGAGATCATCATCCGCCAGATGCTCAAGCGGGTGACGGTCATCGACTCCGGCTCGACCGAGTTCCTGCCGGGTGTGCTGGTCGACCGCGCGGTCTTCGAGTCGGAGAACCGCCGGCTGGTGTCCGAGGGTGGCGAGCCCGCCGCCGGACGTCCGCAGCTGATGGGTATCACCAAGGCGTCGCTGGCCACCGACTCGTGGCTGTCGGCGGCCTCGTTCCAGGAGACCACCCGGGTGCTGACGGACGCGGCGATCAACGCCCGCAGCGACTCGCTGATCGGTCTCAAGGAGAACGTCATCATCGGAAAGCTCATCCCGGCCGGTACGGGCATCAGCAAGTACCGCAACATCCGGGTCGAGCCGACCGAGGAGGCGAAGGCCAAGGTCTACTCAATGACCGGATACCCCGAGACCGACTACGGATTCGGGCCGGCCAGCGGCCAGGCTGTGCCGCTGGACGACTTCGACTTCGGGTCGTACCGCTGACGGGCTCCCCGGTCGATCGACCGGGGGACCCACGACGCACGGACGCCAGGCGTCCCGCTCACCGTCATCCGGTGGGTGGGGCGCCTGGCGCCTTTGTAGGGTGGTCGGGTGGAGAACCTTCCGGGGACCGTGCCGGCCTGGCCGCGTCACCGTTTCGACCCGGACCCGGTCCGGTCCACCAAGGCGCCCACGGTGCTCGCGCTCGGCGTGGTGGCGATGTTGACCGGGCTGTTCATCGGCGGTGTGGTGCCGGCGACGCTCGCCCTGGTGCTCGCCCGTCAGGCCCGCCGCCAGGCGTACGCGGCCGGTGGCTACCTCACCGGGGGCGCACTGTTGCGCCGGGGTGAGCGACTGGCCTGGATCGGCCTGACCCTCGCCGCCACGACCCTCGTGCTGGCGCTGATCATCGGGATACTCCATTTCGTGGGCGGCGCGGGCGGCCGGGACTTCGCCCCCACCGTCAACTGAAAGGAAGGGCACCTTGTTATCGCTTTTTGTATAGCAAGGGCCCCTTGTTAACGCCCGCGTTCCGATCCTGCGACGCTGGCCATGTCGATCATGTTCGGGCTGCCGCCCTCGGTGCGGTGGCACCGGCGGTAACCTGAAGCCCGGGAAACCCGGCACGGCAGGGGAGGATCCGTTGGCGCAGGACGAGCAGCCGTCGCGGGACGTGACGGATTCCGCTGCGCCGCCGGACGGGTCGAGGGCCCCGGCCGTGGACCCTGAACCGCCGGCTCCGGCAGTCGAGCCGGGCACACCCGGCCAGGCCGGACAGTCCGACGAGCCGGTTGCGCACGCGCCCGCGGCACCGTGGGTCTACCCGGGCGCGGCCGCGTCACCACCGGCCGCGGGGTCGGGCCCGCCGTGGGGTCACCCAGTGGACGCCTCGCCGGTGGCTTCGGGGACCGGTGCACCCGGGAGCGGCCCGCGGTCCGACGCGCCGCAGCCGGACTGGTACGCCGCGTCGGCCGCCCTTCGACCCGGTGCCGAGCCGCCCGCGCCGGGCCAGGTCGGGACGGGTCAGGTCGCGCCGAGTCCGGTCGGGACGGGTCCGGTCGGGACGGGTCCGGCTGCGCCGATCCCGGCTGGTGTCGGCCACCCCGGTGCCGGCCGTCCTGGGCAACCGCCCGCGCCGGCCTGGCCGGCTCGACCGGGCGACGGGGCCCAACCCGGCGGATTCGACGCGACCAGCGGATACGGCCCGCCCGGTGGTTACGGTCCGCCCGGTGGCTACGGCCAGGCCGGTGGGAATGGTGGCTACGGTCAGCTCGGTGGCTACGGCCAGGCCGGTGGGAATGGTGGCTACGGTCAGCTCGGTGGCTACGGTCAGTTCGGTGGTTATCCGGCGGCCCGGCCCTCGGTACCGCCACCGACCGACGGGGTCCGGGTACCCCGGCGAGTCGACCCGGTTCCCGGTACGCCGTTCGGGGTGGTGCAGCTGGAGGTGCCGCCGGTCACCTCAGGGCCGGCCATCGGTTCGCTGCTCATCGGGATCGGATCCATTCTGATCGCGCTGCTCGTCGGTTGCTTCGGGCTGAGTGGTGCCCGTGCCGGTTGGGGAGCCTGGGCCGCGGGTGCGTTCGCCGTACTCAGCGCAATGGCCGGCGTGGCCGGGATTCTGCTGGGTCTGGTCGGACGCCGGCGGATCAACCGGCCGGCGCCGCCGCCGGCGGTCCGGTTCACCGGGCGCGGCCTTGCCCTGGCGGGGATCAGTTGCGGTGCGGTCGGCCTGGGGCTGACGCTGCTGGCCTTCGTGGCCTCCCTGGTCGCCACCGTCAGCTGACTCGCGTCGTCCTCGGCCTGACTGGGCGATGTGCCCGGATAAGCGCTACACTGGTTGGCTGGAGCCGCCCATTGCTGCGGGTGGCACGGTGTACGGGCCGGACGAGAGCCATCGCACACTCTCCCCGGGTATCCCGTTTTGACCTGTGCCCGTCTGGTGGGTACGCTTTTCCTGCGCTCGGGTTCGCCCGAGCATTTCGCGCGTGCGCTCGTGCTGGCCAGAGTGTCACACCGCAGGCGGCGCGCGACAGCCACAAGGACGCGTGCCGGTGGGCGCGCGCGGAGAAGATCCCCGAGCAGGTGCGAACGTGCGAAGGGAAACCGTGGGCGGGCGACACGCCCGACCGCGGGTGCCGAGACCGCCGCTTCGGGGGTCCCGGTTCGGAATGTAGGAGGGTCGCCCGTCCGGGTGACCGAGGCAGAAGGCGCGGCCATCGCGGTGGCCGAAGGGAGCGGAGAAACCCGGTGCCAACGATCCAGCAGCTGGTCCGCAAGGGCCGCCAGGCTAAGACGACGAAGACCAAGACGCCGGCGCTCAAGGGCAGCCCGCAGCGGCGCGGCGTGTGCACGCGCGTTTACACCACCACCCCGAAGAAGCCCAACTCGGCGCTGCGCAAGGTCGCTCGTGTCAAGCTGAGCAGTCAGATCGAGGTCACCGCGTACATCCCCGGTGTCGGGCACAACCTGCAGGAGCACTCCATCGTGCTCGTCCGCGGTGGCCGGGTGAAGGACCTCCCCGGCGTTCGCTACAAGATCGTTCGCGGTTCGCTGGACACCCAGGGTGTCCGCAACCGCAAGCAGGCCCGCAGCCGCTACGGCGCCAAGAAGGAGAAGAGCTGACATGCCGCGTAAGGGCCCCGCTCCGCGCCGTCCGCTGGTCGCTGACCCGGTGTACAACTCGCCGTTGGTCACCCAGCTGGTGAACAAGATCCTCCTTCGTGGCAAGCGCCAGCTCGCCGAGACGATCGTCTACGCCGCCCTTGAGGGCTGCCGGGAGAAGTCGGGAACCGATCCCGTCGTCACCCTCAAGCGCGCGATGGACAACGTGAAGCCCACCCTCGAGGTCCGCAGCCGTCGCGTCGGTGGCGCGACGTACCAGGTCCCGGTCGAGGTCCGGCCGGCTCGGGCGACCACGCTGGGTCTGCGTTGGCTGGTCTCCTACTCGCGGGCGCGTCGTGAGAAGACCATGGTCGAGCGTCTGATGAACGAACTGCTCGACGCGAGCAACGGTCTTGGTGCTGCCGTGAAGCGGCGCGAGGACACGCACAAGATGGCCGAGTCGAACAAGGCCTTCGCGCACTACCGCTGGTGAACCCAGTCATCGAGACGACGATAAGTAGGGATTGAAGTGGCCGCCGCAGAAGCGCTCGCCAAGGTACGCAACATCGGCATCATGGCGCACATCGATGCCGGTAAGACCACCACTACTGAGCGGATCCTGTTCTACACCGGCATCACGTACAAGATCGGTGAGGTCCACGAGGGCGCTGCCGTCATGGACTGGATGGAGCAGGAGCAGGAGCGGGGGATCACCATCACCTCCGCCGCGACCAAGTGTGAGTGGAAGGGCCACACGATCCAGATCATCGACACGCCCGGCCACGTCGACTTCACGGTCGAGGTCGAGCGGTCGCTGCGGGTCCTCGACGGCGCGGTGGCGGTCTACGACGGTGTGGCCGGGGTGGAGCCGCAGACCGAGAACGTCTGGCGGCAGGCGGACAAGTACAACGTCCCCCGGATGTGCTTCGTCAACAAGCTCGACCGGACGGGCGCGGACTTCTTCCGTTGCGTCCAGATGATGATCGACCGGCTGCACGCCACCCCGCTGGTCCTGCAGATTCCGATCGGACTCGAGGGCGACCACATCGGCGTCGTCGACCTGGTCGGCATGCGGGCCCTCACCTGGCGCGGCGAGACCGTCAAGGGTGAGGACTACACGATCGAGGACATCCCGGCCGACCTCGCGGACAGCGCGGCCGAGTGGCGGGAGAAGCTGATCGAGACCCTCGCCGACGTGGACGACTCCGTCATGGAGAAGTACCTCGAGGGTGAGGAACTGTCGATCGACGAGATCAAGCACGCGATCCGTCGGTCCACCATCGCGGGCAAGGCCAACCCGGTCGTCTGCGGCTCGGCGTTCAAGAACAAGGGCGTGCAGCCCATGCTCGACGCCGTGGTGGACTACCTGCCGTCGCCGCTGGACGTCCCGGCGATCGAGGGCACCGCGACCGACGGCGAGACGCCGTTGCAGCGGAAGCCGTCGGTCTCGGAGCCGTTCTCCGGCCTGGCCTTCAAGATCCAGACCGACAAGCACCTCGGAAAGCTCACCTACGTCCGGGTCTACTCCGGCACGGTCGAGTCCGGGTCCCAGGTGGTCAACTCCACCAAGGACCGCAAGGAGCGGATCGGCAAGATCTACCAGATGCACGCCAACAAGCGTGAGGAGCGCTCGAGCGCCGCGGCCGGCGAGATCATCGCCGTCCAGGGCCTCAAGCAGACCACCACCGGCGACACGCTCTGCGACCCGGCCAACCCGGTGATCCTGGAGTCGATGACGTTCCCCGAGCCGGTCATCGAGGTGGCCATCGAGCCGAAGACCAAGGCTGACCAGGAGAAGCTCAGCACCGCGATCCAGCGGCTCGCCGAGGAGGACCCGACCTTCCGGGTCAAGCTCGACGACCAGACCGGTCAGACGGTCATCTCGGGCATGGGCGAGCTGCACCTGGACATCCTGGTCGACCGGATGCGCCGCGAGTTCAACGTCGAGGCGAACATCGGTAAGCCGCAGGTGGCGTACCGCGAGACCATCCGCCGCAAGGTGGACAAGGTCGAGTACACCCACAAGAAGCAGACCGGTGGTTCGGGTCAGTACGCCCGCGTCATCGTCAGCCTGGAGCCGCTGCCCATGGGCAACGACTCGCCGACGTACGAGTTCTCCAACGAGGTCACCGGTGGCCGGGTGCCGCGGGAGTTCATCCCCTCGGTCGACGCCGGCGCCCAGGACGCCATGCAGTACGGCATCCTGGCCGGCTTCCCGCTGGTGGGCCTGAAGCTGACGCTGCTGGACGGCCAGTACCACGAGGTCGACTCGTCGGAAATGGCGTTCAAGATCGCCGGTTCGATGGTGCTCAAGGAGGCGGCCCGCAAGGCCGACCCGGCGCTGCTCGAGCCGATGATGGCGGTCGAGGTCACCACGCCCGAGGAGAACATGGGCGACGTGATCGGCGACCTCAACTCGCGGCGCGGCATCATCCAGGCGATGGAGGAGCGCAGCGGCGCCCGTGTCGTCCGGGCCCTGGTGCCGCTGTCCGAGATGTTCGGCTACGTCGGGGACCTGCGGTCCAAGACCCAGGGCCGGGCGAGCTACAGCATGCAGTTCGACTCCTACGCCGAGGTTCCGACCAATGTGGCGAAGGAGATCATCGCGAAGGCGACCGGCGAGTGAGGCTTCGGGCCGACCTCGCGGGTCACCGGGTCCGGTGACACCGCACTGGTCGCGGGCGGGTAACCTCGCCCGCGACCGGCACGGGGCGAGCTGCGCGAGATCAGACCTGATGGTTTCGCCGCCGCAAGACCCAGTGCTGTCCGGCGCGGGCATCCGCTCCGGAAAGCCAGTGCTTCCCGGCCCCCAGGGCCGGAAGGGCTGTCGACAGAGTCCCAACGCCGCAGGGCGTGCCGGGCGTACGAACCAAGAAGTCCTTGAGGAGGACACCAGTGGCGAAGGCGAAGTTCGAGCGGACTAAGCCGCACGTCAACATCGGCACCATTGGTCACATCGACCACGGTAAGACGACGCTGACGGCGGCCATCACCAAGGTCCTGCACGACAAGTACCCGGACATCAACCCCTACACGCCGTTCGACGAGATCGACAAGGCGCCGGAGGAGAAGGCCCGCGGTATCACGATCTCGATCGCGCACGTCGAGTACCAGACCGAGGCGCGGCACTACGCGCACGTCGACTGCCCCGGGCACGCCGACTACATCAAGAACATGATCACCGGTGCCGCCCAGATGGACGGCGCGATCCTGGTGGTCGCCGCGACCGACGGTCCGATGCCGCAGACCCGCGAGCACGTGCTGCTGGCCCGCCAGGTCGGCGTGCCGTACATCGTCGTGGCGCTCAACAAGAGCGACATGGTCGATGACGAGGAGCTGCTGGAGCTCGTCGAGCTCGAGGTCCGCGAGCTGCTCTCGTCGCAGGAGTACCCGGGCGACGACCTGCCGGTCGTGCGCGTCTCGGCGCTCAAGGCGCTCGAGGGCGACCCGGAGTGGACCGAGCGGCTCCTGGAGCTGATGAACGCGGTCGACACCGCGATCCCGCAGCCGGAGCGCGAGGTCGACAGGCCGTTCCTGATGCCGGTCGAGGACGTGTTCACGATCACCGGTCGTGGCACCGTCGTCACCGGTCGGGTGGAGCGCGGCGTTCTCCTGCCGAACGAGGATGTCGAGCTCGTCGGCATCAAGGAGAAGGGCTTCAAGACCAAGGTCACCGCGATCGAGATGTTCCGCAAGACCCTGGACGACGCCCGCGCAGGTGAGAACGTCGGCCTGCTGCTGCGTGGTACCAAGCGCGACGAGGTCGAGCGTGGCATGGTCGTGGTGAAGCCGGGCTCGAACACCCCGCACACGGAGTTCGAGGCGACGGTCTACATCCTCTCCAAGGAGGAGGGCGGCCGGCACACCCCGTTCTTCCAGAACTACCGTCCGCAGTTCTACTTCCGGACCACGGACGTCACCGGCGTCGTCACGCTGCCCGAGGGCACCGAGATGGTCATGCCGGGCGACAACACCTCGATGACCGTCAAGCTCATCCAGCCCATCGCGATGGAGGACAACCTCAAGTTCGCGATCCGTGAGGGTGGCCGGACGGTTGGCGCGGGTCGCGTCACCAAGATTCTCAAGTGAGTAAGGTAACCCCGATTAGCGTTGCCGTGCGGTAGTACGGCATACTGGTCAGGTTGCGTAGGCGACGGGTGGTTGGCTGCCCTGGTGGCCAACCACCCTCGTTCGGCGTCCGGGTTCAAGCACGACGATCCCGGCGCCCCCGACCCCATGCATGGGCCTCGGGGTGGCTCCGCACGGAGCTTCCCGGACGGTCCGCGTGTGCCGGGCCACCGTCGATCGGCGGTGGGCCGGAACCGATCGCGAATTTCCGGTGGACCGGAGCGCGAAGCGAGGGCGCGACACGCCCGACCGCGGGGGTCGGCGG
Source organism: Plantactinospora sp. A48 (assembly GCF_055793945.1). NCBI lineage: Bacteria > Bacillati > Actinomycetota > Actinomycetes > Micromonosporales > Micromonosporaceae > Plantactinospora > Plantactinospora sp. A48. The sequence continues at coordinate 132,540 of NZ_JBTIXF010000003.1, forward strand.
AGCGGGGTCCAGCCAGCCGGCGGACGCTCGCACAACAGCGGCATCGAGAGAAGGAACAGAAGCCACCATGGCGGGACAGAAGATCCGCATCCGGCTCAAGGCCTATGACCACGAGGTCGTCGACTCCTCGGCGCGGAAGATCGTCGAGACGGTGACGCGTACCGGGGCGCAGGTCGCGGGCCCGGTGCCGCTGCCCACGGAGATCAACCGTTTCTGCGTGATCCGTTCGCCGCACAAGTACAAGGACTCGCGCGAGCACTTCGAGATGCGCACGCACAAGCGTCTGATCGACATCATCGACCCGACCCCGAAGACGGTCGACTCGCTCATGCGCCTCGACCTGCCGGCTGGCGTCGACATCGAGATCAAGCTGTAGGGACCGGACTAATGGACAGGCAAGTTAAGGGCATCCTGGGCGCCAAGCTCGGCATGACCCAGGTCTGGGACAACAACCGTGTTGTCCCGGTGACCGTGGTGCAGGCCGGCCCGTGCGTCGTGACCCAGGTCCGTACCGCCGACAAGGACGGCTACTCCGCGGTCCAGCTGGCGTACGGCGCGATCGACCCGCGGAAGGTCAACAAGCCGGTGGCCGGACACTTCGCGAAGTCCGGTGCGGCTCCGCGCCGGCACCTCGTCGAGCTGCGGACCACCGACGCCGGCGACTACGAGCTCGGTCAGGAGGTCACCGTCGAGGCGTTCCAGCCGGGCGGCGTGATCGACGTGACCGGCAAGACCAAGGGCAAGGGCTACGCCGGTGTGATGAAGCGGCACGGCTTCCACGGTCTGCGCGCGAGCCACGGTGTCGAGCGCAAGCACCGTTCGCCGGGCTCCATCGGCGGCTGCGCCACCCCGGGCCGGGTCTTCAAGGGTATGAAGATGGCTGGCCGGATGGGTCGCGTCCGCTACACCGTGCAGAACCTGAAGATCCAGGCGGTCGACCCGGAGAACAACCTGCTGCTGGTCCGGGGCGCGATCCCCGGCCCGAAGGGCGCGTTGGTCCTGGTCCGCACGGCGGCCAAGGCCCAGGTGAAGGGCGGTGCGACGAAGTGACCACGGTTGACGTGTTGAACGTCGAGGGCGCCAAGAGCGGCTCGGTCGAGCTGCCGTCGGACATCTTCGATGTGCAGGCCAACGTACCGCTGATGCACCAGGTCGTGGTGGCTCAGCTCGCGGCGGCCCGGCAGGGCACGCACAAGGCGAAGACCCGAGGTGAGGTCTCCGGCGGTGGCGTGAAGCCGTACAAGCAGAAGGGCACCGGCCGGGCCCGACAGGGTTCGATCCGGGCCCCGCAGTTCGCCGGCGGCGGTGTGGTTCACGGCCCCGTGCCGCGGGACTACAGCCAGCGGACCCCGAAGAAGATGAAGGCCGCTGCCCTGCGGGGCGCGCTTTCCGACCGGGCCCGGGCGGGCCAGGTCCACGTGGTCGAGGCGTTCGTGGACGGCGACAAGCCGTCGACCAAGGCGGCTCTCGGCGCACTGCGCAAGATCACCGAGGCCAGGCGGGCGCTGGTCGTGCTGAGCAGCGCCGACGAGCTGAACTGGCTCTCGCTCCGTAACGAGCCGTCGGTGCACCTGCTCGAGGCCGGCCAGCTCAACACCTACGACGTGCTGGTCGCCGACGACGTGATCTTCACCCGTGACGCGCTCGACGAGTTCCTGGGGCTGCCGGCGGCAGCCGGCCGGGCTGCTGAGTCGGCCGAGATCACCGAGGAGGATGGCAAGTGACGACCATCGCTGACCCGCGCGACATCATCGTGGCGCCGGTCGTCTCGGAGAAGAGCTACAGCGAGCTGAACCGTAACTGGTACACCTTCCTGGTGCACCCGGACGCCAACAAGACCGAGATCAAGATCGCTATCCAGCAGATCTTCGACGTCCGCGTCCTGACGGTGAACACCCTCAACCGCGAGGGCAAGCGCAAGCGGACCCGTACCGGGTTCGGCAAGCGCAAGAACACCAAGCGGGCGATGGTGAAGCTGGCTGACGGTGACCGTATCGAGGCCTTCGGCGGCCCGGTCAGCTGAGGGGTGTAGACAATGGCTATCCGTAAATACAAGCCGACGACGCCGGGCCGGCGAGGCTCCAGCGTCGCCGACTTCGCTGAGATCACCCGGTCCACGCCGGAAAAGTCCCTGCTGGCGCCGCTGCCGAAGAAGGGTGGGCGTAACGTCCACGGCCGGATCACCACCCGGCACCAGGGCGGCGGCCACAAGCGGCAGTACCGCATCATCGACTTCAAGCGGGTCGACAAGGACGGCGTGCCGGCCAAGGTCGCGCACATCGAGTACGACCCGAACCGGACCGCGCGCATCGCGCTGCTGCACTACGCCGACGGCGAGAAGCGGTACATCCTCGCCCCGCGTGACCTGAAGCAGGGCGACCGGGTGGAGTCGGGTCCGGGCGCCGACATCAAGCCGGGCAACAACCTGCCGCTGCGCAACATCCCGGTGGGTACCACGGTCCACGGTGTCGAGCTGCGCCCGGGTGGCGGGGCCAAGCTGGCCCGCTCGGCCGGTGTCGGCATCCAGCTGCTGGGTCGGGAGGGCGCGTACGCCACCCTCCGGATGCCCTCGGGTGAGATCCGGCGCGTCGACGTGCGCTGCCGGGCCACCGTCGGCGAGATCGGCAACGCCGACCAGTCGAACATCAACTGGGGTAAGGCCGGCCGCATGCGGTGGAAGGGCAAGCGCCCGACCGTACGTGGTGTCGCCATGAACCCGGTCGACCACCCGCACGGTGGTGGTGAGGGTAAGACCTCCGGCGGTCGCCACCCGGTGAACCCGCAGGGTAAGCCGGAGGGACGTACCCGGCGCAAGGGTCTGCCGAGCGACCGGATGATCGTCCGCCGCCGCTACGCCACGCGTAAGCGCGGCTGAGGGAGATAAGAGATGCCTCGCAGCCTGAAGAAGGGCCCGTTCGTCGACGACCACCTGATCAAGAAGGTGGAGACGCAGAACGACAAGGGCTCGAAGAACGTCATCAAGACCTGGTCGCGGCGCTCGACGATCATCCCGGAGATGCTCGGGCACACGATCGCCGTGCATGACGGCCGCAAGCACGTCCCGGTGTTCATCACCGAGGCGATGGTCGGGCACAAGCTCGGCGAGTTCGCGCTGACCCGGACGTTCAAGGGTCACGAAAAGGACGACCGGAAGAGCCGCCGGCGCTGACGCCGCGGGCATACGGATAGAGGATCAAGGGGTTACAGCGATGCCAGTTAAGGGCGACGCTCCGGTGCTTCCGGGCGCGCGGGCGGTTGCGCGGCACGTGCGCATCTCGCCGACCAAGGCGCGCCGGGTGGTCAACCTCGTCCGCGGTCTGCCCGCGAAGGAGGCGCTCACGGTGCTTCAGTTCGCGCCGCAGGCGGCCAGTGAGCAGGTTTACAAGGTGCTCGCCAGCGCGATCGCCAACGCGGAGAACAACGAGCGGCTGGACCCCGACGCGCTGCTCGTCAGCGAGGCGTTCGTGGACGAGGGACCGACCATGAAGCGGTTCCGGCCGCGTGCGCAGGGCCGGGCGTACCGGATCCGCAAGCGCACCTGCCACATCACCATCGCGGTGGAGGCTGTCGCCCCCGCCGCGCCGGCCCGGACGGGCGCACCCGCCAAGAAGGCGACCGCGGCGAAGAAGGCCCAGCCGGCCGCGCCGGCCGCGGAGTCCGCGGGGTCGGCGGAGGCCGCTGACACGCAGAGCAACACGGAAGGTGCCGAGTAATGGGTCAGAAGGTTCACCCGCACGGGTTCCGGCTCGGCATCTCGACCGACTGGAAGTCCCGCTGGTTCGCGGACAAGCTCTACAAGGACTACATCGGCGAGGACGTCAAGATCCGCCGGATGATGTCCAAGGGTCTGGAGCGGGCCGGTATCTCGAAGGTCGACATCGAGCGCACCCGGGACCGGGTGCGGGTCGACATCCACACCGCCCGGCCGGGCATCGTGATCGGCCGTAAGGGCGCGGAGGCCGACCGGATCCGCGGTGAGCTGGAGAAGCTGACCGGCAAGCAGGTCCAGCTCAACATCCTTGAGGTGAAGAGCCCGGAGTCGGACGCACAGCTGGTGGCCCAGGGCGTGGCCGAGCAGCTGTCCAGCCGGGTCAGCTTCCGTCGGGCGATGCGCAAGGCCATGCAGTCGGCCATGAAGAACCCGGTCTGCAAGGGAATCCGGGTTCAGGTCTCCGGCCGTCTCGGCGGCGCGGAGATGAGCCGCACGGAGTTCTACCGTGAGGGTCGGGTTCCGCTGCACACGCTGCGGGCCAACATCGAGTACGGCTTCTTCGAGGCCCGGACCACCTTCGGCCGGATCGGCGTGAAGGTCTGGATCTACAAGGGCGACGCCGTGCCCGGTCGTGAGGCTCCGGCCGAGACCGGTCCGGCGCGGCCTCGCCGCGACCGTGGCGACCGGCCTGAGCGGCCGCGTCGTGGTCGGTCGGGTTCGTCGGGCACGACCGCCGGCGGTACCGAGGCCGGACGCGCGGCGGCCAGCAACCTCGCGCGGGGTGGCGACACCCCCGCCGGTGAGTCGGTCGACAGCGCGGCTGTCGCCGCCGCCCCGGCTCCGGCAGAACAGCAGCAGGAGGGCTGAGAAGATGCTGATGCCGCGCAAGCCTCCGAAGGGCTTCCGCAAGCCGCACCACCCCGACCGCAGTGGCGCGTCGAAGGGCGGCAACCGGGTGGTCTTCGGCGAGTTCGGGATCCAGGCACTCGAGCCCGCGTACGTGACCAACCGGCAGATCGAGTCGGCCCGTATCGCCATGACCCGCCACATCAAGCGTGGCGGCAAGGTGTGGATCCAGGTCTTCCCGGACCAGGCCCTCACCAAGAAGCCGGCCGAAACCCGGATGGGTTCCGGTAAGGGCTCTCCCGAGTGGTGGGTCGCGAACGTGAAGCCGGGCCGGATCCTGTTCGAGATGTCGTTCCCGAACGAGCAGATCGCGCGTGAGGCGATGCGCCGCGCGATCCACAAGCTCCCGATGAAGTGCCGCATTGTGACGCGCGAAGTGGGTGAATCCTGATGGCAGCGGGCGTTAAGGCCGGCGAGCTGCGCGAGCTCTCCGATGAGGAGCTGGTCGGGCGGCTGCGTGAGGCCAAGGCGGAGCTGTTCAATCTCCGCGTGCAGTCCGCGACCGGTCAGTTGGACAACAACCGCCGGTTGCAGATCATCCGTCGGGACATCGCCCGGATTTACACGATCATGCGTGAGCGTGAGCTTGGGCTTTCGGCCGCGCCGACTGAGGTGACCGCATCATGAGCGAAGTCAACGAGAACGCCGCTGTCGTGCGGGGCCGGCGCAAGGTGCGCGAGGGCCTCGTGGTCAGCGACAAGATGGAAAAGACCGTGGTCGTCGAGGTCGAGGACCGCGTCAAGCACGCGCTGTACGGCAAGGTCATGCGCCGTACGAGCAAGCTGAAGGCGCACGACGAGCAGAACTCGGCCGGCATCGGCGACCGGGTGCTGATCATGGAGACCCGACCGCTGTCCGCCACCAAGCGGTGGCGGATCGTGGAGATCCTCGAGAAGGCCAAGTAAGAGCGCGCATCAGCAGGCTCATCGGTTCCGCCAAGCTCGACCGGCGCCGCCGGTCGAGAACTGGCAGACATAGGAGATAGACGTGATTCAGCAGGAGTCGCGACTGCGCGTCGCCGACAACACGGGTGCTCGGGAGATCCTGTGCATCCGGGTACTCGGCGGCTCCGGTCGGCGCTACGCGAGCATCGGCGATGTCATCGTGGCCACGGTCAAGGACGCCATCCCGGGCGCGGGTGTGAAGAAGGGCGACGTCGTCAAGGCGGTCGTCGTCCGCACCGCGAAGGAGAGGCGGCGCCCGGACGGCTCGTACATCCGCTTCGACGAGAACGCCGCGGTCATCATCAAGGATGGTGGCGACCCGCGCGGCACCCGCATCTTCGGCCCGGTGGGCCGGGAGCTGCGGGACAAGCGGTTCATGAAGATCATTTCTCTCGCGCCGGAGGTGTTGTGACCGTGAAGATTCGTAAAGGCGACACGGTCGTCGTCATCGCCGGTAAGGACAAGGGTGCCAAGGGCAAGGTCATCGCGGCCTACCCGCGGCAGGACAAGATCCTGGTCGAGGGCGTGAACCGGGTCAAGAAGCACACCCGCATCACCACCACCCAGCGCGGCGCCAAGACCGGCGGCATCGTCACGCAGGAGGCCCCGATCCACGTCTCGAACGTGATGATCCTGGACTCCGACGGCAAGCCGACCCGGGTCGGCTACCGGTTCGACGACAACGGCCAGAAGGTCCGCATCGCGCGTAGCACCGGTAAGGACCTGTGATGACCACGGCTACCGAAACGAAGACCCTGCCGCGGCTCAAGGAGCGGTACCGCAACGAGATCGTCGCCCAGCTGCGCGAGCAGTACCAGTACGGCAACCCCATGCAGGTGCCGGGTCTGGTCAAGATCGTCGTCAACATGGGTGTCGGCGAGGCTGCCCGCGACGCGAAGCTGATCGACGGGGCGGTGCGGGACCTGGCGACCATCACCGGCCAGAAGCCGCAGGTCCGTCGGGCGACCAAGTCCATCGCGCAGTTCAAGCTGCGCGAGGGCATGCCGATCGGCGCGAAGGTGACCCTCCGCGGTGACCGGATGTGGGAGTTCCTGGACCGGTTGCTGTCGATCGCGCTGCCGCGTATCCGCGACTTCCGGGGCCTCGACGGGCGCAAGCTCGACGGGCACGGCAACTACACGTTCGGGTTGACCGAGCAGTCGGTGTTCCACGAGATCGACCAGGACCGGATCGATCGGCAGCGGGGCATGGACATCACGGTCGTCACGACCGCCAAGACCGACGATGAGGGCCGGGCGCTGCTCAAGCTCCTGGGCTTCCCGTTCAAGGAGAACTGAGCGAATGGCCAAGAAGGCGCTGATCCTCAAGGCCGCCGCGAAGCCGAAGTTCTCGGTTCGCGCGTACACCCGCTGCCAGCGGTGCGGGCGTCCGAAGGCGGTCTACCGCAAGTTCGGTCTCTGCCGGGTCTGCATCCGGGAGATGGCCCACCGCGGCGAGCTGCCGGGTGTGTCGAAGGCTTCCTGGTAACGCCTGAGTCCGCAAGTTGACGCTGTAACACCTCTTCGCCGTAGGCCCACCGGCGCAACGCCCGGGAACCACGGCGAGAAAGGCTGACGAAATCCATGACGATGACCGACCCGATCGCAGACATGCTCACGCGTCTGCGCAACGCCAACCAGGCGTACCACGACCGGGTGACGATGCCCTACTCGAAGCTCAAGGCGAACATCGCCGAGGTGCTGAAGGCGGAGGGGTACATCAGCACCTGGGCCGTCGAGGAGCCCGCTGAGGGTGTCGTCGGCAAGCGACTGATCGTCGAGCTGAAGTACGGCCAGAACCGCGAGCGGAGCCTGGCCGGCATCAAGCGTGTGTCCAAGCCCGGTCTGCGGGTGTACGCCAAGTCGGAGGAGCTCCCCCGGGTGCTCGGTGGGCTGGGTGTGGCGATCATTTCGACGTCCCAGGGGTTGCTGACCGATCGGCAGGCCCGCAAGCGGAGCGTTGGCGGGGAAGTCCTCGCCTTCGTCTGGTAACGGGAGACTGGTAGAAATGTCCCGAATTGGACGCAAGTCGATCCCGGTGCCGTCCGGAGTCGACATCACGATCGACGGGCCCACCGTCAAGGTGAAGGGCCCCAAGGGCGAGCTGTCGCACACCCTGGCCGCGCCGATCACGATCGAGCGGGGCGAGGACGGCGTGCTGAACGTCAGCCGACCCAACGACGAGCGCCGCGCCAAGGAACTGCACGGACTCAGCCGGACGCTGGTGGCCAACATGATCACCGGCGTGACCGAGGGTTACCGCAAGACCCTGGAGATCGCCGGCACCGGCTACCGGGTGACGGCCAAGGGCAAGGACCTCGAGTTCGCCCTCGGCTTCTCGCACCCGGTGACCGTCCCGGCGCCGGAGGGGATCACCTTCACGGTGGAGCGGCCGACCCTGTTCCACGTGGCCGGCATCGACAAGCAGCAGGTCGGTGAGGTCGCCGCCAACATCCGGAAGATCCGCCCGCCGGAGCCCTACAAGGGCAAGGGCGTCAAGTACCAGGGCGAGGTCATCCGCCGTAAAGCTGGAAAGGCAGGCAAGAAGTGAGCGCGACCCTGCTCAAGCGCCGTCGCGGCGTTGCCGCCAAGCGCGCCGTCGGGCGGGCGCGTCGGCACTTCCGCGTCCGCAAGAACGTCAGTGGTACGGCCGAGCGCCCGCGCCTGGTCGTCACCCGCTCGCTGCGGCACATCACGGTCCAGGTCGTGGACGACATCAAGGGACACACCCTGGCGTCCGCCTCGACCATGGACCCCTCGCTGCGGGGCACCGAGGGCGACAAGAGCGCTCTCGCCGGTAAGGTCGGTGCGCTGCTGGCCGAGCGGGCCATGGCAGCCGGCATCGAGAAGGTCGTCTTCGATCGCGGTGGCAACCGGTACGCGGGGCGGATCGCCGCGCTGGCCGACGCCGCCCGCGAAGCCGGGCTCAAGTTCTAGGCGTTCGATGCGAGTCGGACGAGGATCGCAACTAAGCAACCCCGTCACGAGAGAGAAGGAAGGCTGCTGATGCCAGGTCAACAGCGCCGTGGCGGCGGGTCCGGTGGCAACGAGGGTGGTCGCCGCGACAACCGCCGTGAGGGCGGTCGCGGAAACGCGCCCGTCGAGAAGACGCCGCACCTCGAGCGGGTCGTCGCGATCAACCGTGTCGCGAAGGTCGTCAAGGGTGGTCGTCGGTTCAGCTTCACCGCCCTGGTGATCGTCGGCGACGGCGAGGGCACCGTGGGCGTGGGCTACGGCAAGGCCAAGGAGGTGCCCGCGGCGATCGCCAAGGGCGTCGAGGAGGCCAAGAAGCACTTCTTCAAGGTGCCGCGGATCGCGTCGTCGATCCCGCATCCGGTGCAGGGCGAGGACGCCGCCGGTGTGGTCCTGCTCAAGCCGGCCAGCGCCGGTACCGGCGTCATCGCCGGTGGCCCGGTGCGTGCCGTACTGGAGTGTGCCGGGATCCACGATGTGCTCTCGAAGAGCCTCGGCTCGTCGAACCCGATCAACATCGTGCACGCGACCGTCGCGGCGCTGAAGGGGCTCGAGTCGCCGGAGGCCGTCGCGAAGCGTCGCGGGCTGCCGGTCGAGGACGTCGCGCCAGCCGCGATGCTCGCGTCGCGGGCGGGGGTGGCGTCCTGATGGCGCGGCTCAAGGTCACCCAGATCCGATCCAAGATCGGGGCCAAGAGCAACCAGCGGGACTCGCTGCGGTCGCTCGGTCTCAAGCGGATCAATGACGTGGTGGTCAAGGAGGACCGCCCCGAGATCCGGGGCATGATCTTCGCTGTGAACCACCTCGTGACGGTCGAGGAGGTCGACTGATGACGATCAAGGTTCACCACCTGCGCCCGGCGCCGGGGGCCAAGACCGAGAAGACCCGGGTGGGTCGCGGTGAGGGCTCCAAGGGCAAGACCGCCGGTCGCGGTACCAAGGGCTCGAAGGCGCGGAAGAACGTCCCCGCCAGCTTCGAGGGTGGGCAGATGCCGATCCACATGCGGCTGCCCAAGATGAAGGGCTTCAAGAACAAGTTCAAGGTGGTCTTCCAGGTGGTCAACCTGGACCGGCTCGCCGAACTGTTCCCCAACGGCGGCCAGGTCGGGCCGGCCGAGCTGGTTGAGGCGGGCGCGGTCCGCAAGGGCCAGCCGGTCAAGGTGCTCGGCAGTGGCGACCTCGGCGGAGTCGCGATCCAGGTGTCGGCGCACGCTTTCAGCGCGTCGGCCAAGGAGAAGATCTCCGCCGCGGGTGGCTCGGCCACCGAGCTGTAGGACGTCCGTTTCGTGGCGCCCGTTCAGTTGACACGACTGGCGGGCGCCACGATGTCTACCCGGGCCGTGCCGGCCGGGCCTAGTGACATAGGACTTGGTGTATGTTGTCGGGCACACCTGCCCGTAACCGCACCGGACTGTTAGAGTCCGAATCCCAGCTAGGGATTTCGGGTAGTCGCCCGACAACCACCCCGTCCCGCCACGAAACTCCGGCGGGCCGCTCCGCGCAGGAGGAAGAAGTTGCTCTCCGCCTTTGTCAGCGCGTTCAGGACGCCTGACCTGCGCAAGAAGTTGCTGTTCACGGTCGGCATCATCGCCCTCTACCGGCTCGGGGCCACGCTGCCCAGCCCGGGCGTCTCTTATGGCAACGTGCAGAAGTGCATCGATGCCACCAAGTCTGCCGACCAGACCGGCGTCTTCACGCTGCTGAACCTCTTCTCCGGTGGCGCGCTGCTGCACCTCTCGGTCTTCGCGCTGGGCATCATGCCCTACATCACTGCCTCGATCATCCTGCAGCTGCTCACCGTGGTGATTCCGCGGTTGGAGCAGCTCCGCAAGGAGGGGCAGGCGGGACAGGCCAAGATCACCCAGTACACCCGTTACCTCACGCTCGGTCTGGGCATCCTGCAGGCCTCCGCGTTCGTGGCGCTGGCCAAGTCGGGTCAGCTCTTCAACGGCCTGTGTGACCAGTACCCGATCATCCCCCCCGGGCACGGCCTGCCGAACTGGCTCACCCTGGGCACCCTCGTCATCACGATGACCGCCGGTACCGGTGTGGTGATGTGGCTCGGCGAGCTGATCACCGACCGCGGCGTCGGCAACGGCATGTCGGTCCTGATCTTCACCTCGATCGCCGCCCGTCTCCCCGGCGAGGGCTGGCAGATCAAGACCTCCAAGGGCTGGGGCTGGTTCCTCCTGGTGCTGGCGTTGGTGATCGTGATCATCACGCTGGTGGTCTTCATCGAGCAGGCGCAGCGCCGGATCCCGGTGCAGTACGCCAAGCGGATGATCGGTCGCCGGATGTACGGCGGCACCTCGACCTACATCCCGCTCAAGGTCAACCAGGCGGGTGTCATCCCGGTCATCTTCGCCTCCTCGCTGCTCTACCTGCCGCAGCTGATCCTCCAGTTCTTCGACCGCAACAACCTGCACGGCTGGCAGCTGTGGGTGCAGGACCACCTCGTCAAGCCGAGCGCGGTCACGTACATCGTGGTCTACTTCCTGCTGATCATCTTCTTCACGTACTTCTACGTCTCGATCACGTTCAACCCGACCGAGGTCGCGGACAACATGAAGAAGTACGGCGGTTTCGTCCCGGGCATCCGGCCGGGCAAGCCGACGGCCGAGTACCTCGACTTCATCCTCAGCCGGATCACCCTTCCGGGTGCGCTGTACCTGGGCCTCATCTCGATCCTGCCCAACTTCTTCTTCATCTGGCTGGACACCCAGCAGTACCAGAACTTCCCGTTCGGTGGTACGGCTGTGCTGATCATGGTCGGTGTCGGTCTGGAGACCGTGAAGCAGATCGAGAGCCAGCTCATGCAGCGCAACTACGAAGGGTTCCTGCGGTAGATGCGACTCGTTCTGGTCGGTCCCCCCGGGGCGGGAAAGGGGACCCAGGCCGAGTTCATCGCCGCCCACCTGGCCGTGCCCAAGATCTCGACCGGGGACATCTTCCGGGCGAACGTCTCGCAGGGCACGCCGCTGGGTGTCGAGGCCAAGCGGTACATGGACGCCGGCAAGCTGGTCCCGGACGAGGTCACCATCAACATGGTCCGGGACCGGCTCGCCGAGCCCGACGCCGGTGAGGGTTTCCTGCTGGACGGCTTCCCGCGGACCACGCCCCAGGCGGCCGCGCTGGACAAGCTGCTGGCCGACCTGGGCACGGCGCTCGACCTGGTGATGGAACTCGTCGTGGACGACGACGAGGTGATCCGCCGGCTGTCCGGCCGGCGGACCTGCCGGGGCTGCGGCAAGATCTGGCACATCGAGTTCGACGCTCCGAACCGGCAGGGCATCTGTGACCGGTGCGGTTCGGAGCTGTTCCAGCGGGACGACGACAAGCCGGAAACCATCGCCGAGCGGCTGCGGGAGTACGCGGCCAAGACGGCACCCCTGGTCGACTACTACGGCGCCCAGGGCAAGCTGGTGGGCATCGACGCCACCGGGCCCGTGGAGGACGTCACGGTCCGCGCGATAGACGCGCTGCGCTCGTACGGGGGATAGGCTCGAACGGGCCGCGGGAACGACGGCCGGTGGCGACCCTGGCCACCAGCCGACCCGCGGTCGGGGCAACGAAAGGCAGACAGCAGATGCGTCGTCAACAGCTGGACATCCAGCTGAAGACTCCGAAGCAGCTCGACAAGATGCGGGCCGCCGGCCTGGTGGTGGCGGCGGCGCTGGGCGCGCTGCGCGACGCCGTCCGGCCGGGGATCAGCACGGCCGATCTGGACACGATCGCCGAAACGGTGATCCGGGACGCCGGAGCCATCCCGTCCTTCCTGGGCTACCACGGCTATCCCGCCTCGATCTGCTCGTCCGTCAACGAGCAGGTGGTCCACGCGATCCCGTCCGCCAAACAGGTGCTCGCCGAGGGCGACCTGATCTCGATCGACTGCGGCGCGATCCTGGACGGCTGGCACGGCGACGCGGCGATCACCGTCGGGGTCGGGGAGACCGCTCCCGGACTGCTGCGGATGGCCCAGGTCGCCGAGGACGCGATGTGGGCCGGCATCGCCGCCGCCGCGCGCGGCGCGGCCAAAGGCACCGGCCGACTCACCGACATCTCCGCCGCGGTCGAGTCCGCGGTCCGCAAGGGCGGCCGCTACGGCATTGTCGACGGGTACGGCGGGCACGGCATCGGCACCGAGATGCACCAGGACCCGCATGTGCTCAACCACGGCCGGCCCGGGCGTGGGCCACGCCTGGTCTCCGGGATGGCGTTGGCGATCGAGCCGATGATCACCATGGGCTCACCCCGGACCGTGGAACTCTCCGACGGCTGGACCGTGGTGACCCGGGACCGCTCGGTGGCCGCGCACGTCGAGCACTCGATGGCGCTGCTCGATGACGGCGTCTGGGTGCTGACCGCGGTCGACGGTGGTCGGGGCCGGCTCGGCGAGTTGGTGACCAGCCGGCAGCCGGTCAACTCGTCCTCCGCCTGACCGTCCGAGGCACCGCGGTCGGCTCCTGGAAGCCCACGACGCGGCCCAGCGGGCTCACGGTCGACCTCCGAAGCCCGTCCCGGGGCACGGCGGGCTCGCGGTCGGCTCCCGGAACCCGTCCCGAGGTCCGGTGGGCTCCGTCGGCTCGCTGGGGCCCGGGCCCGGGACCTCCACGGGCTCGCGGTCGGTGGCATCCCGGTGGCATGCTCGACGGTATGAATCCGCGTGCCGACATGCGCGCCTCGAACGCCGATCGCGAGGCCGTCGCAGAGCAGCTTCGGAGCGCTCTCAACGAGGGTCGGCTCGACCTGCCCGAATACGACGAGCGCCTGCAACGGACGTACGCGGCCAAGACGTACGGCGATCTGGACGGCCTGCTCACCGACCTGCCCGGCACGGTGCCGCCGCAGCGGTCCCAGGTCGCGGCCGCCGGTCCCGGATCGGCGCCGCAGCCGCCCGAGGCCCCGGCCGGCCCGAGCCGCGACGCGCGGTCGGCAGTGACCCGCGGCTGGCTCCTGGCCACCTGGAGCAGCTACCTGAGTGTGGTGGCGATCACCTCGGCGATCTGGCTGGTGACCTGCCTGGCCTCGGGCGAGCGACATTACTTCTGGCCGGTCTGGGTGGCCGGGCCGTGGGGAGCGGTGCTGCTGGTCTCCACGATCACCGGCTTGCTCGGCGGGGCGCCGCACCGGCACTGGGCTGGTCACGGCCACGGTCATCCCGGGCGGCAGGCTCGGGAGGCGGCGCGCAGGGCCCGGTACGCGGCCCGGGACGCCCGCCGCCGATCCCGGGGCCGAGGCTGAACGGGTCACCCGGAGCTAGATCAACTGGACGTGACGAAGCCGACCCGGGGACTCGGTTTGGTGTCGATCCCCGAGCGGCGTACACTGGTTGATCGGCGCACAGCGTCCACTCCGGCATGCCCATCCCGCGCTTCGATGGGTCCCTGGAGCCGCGGCTGGCCCGGACTCCGGTCCGGGAAAGGATGTTGTGAGCCGTCCGGAGAAACCGACGTCAGGACAGCGGAGTACATGCCGAAAAAAGACGGAGCCATCGAGATCGAAGGTCGGGTCATCGAGCCCCTCCCGAACGCGATGTTCCGGGTGGAGTTGGCCAACGGCCACAAGGTGCTGGCCCACATCAGCGGAAAGATGCGGCAGCACTACATCCGCATCCTGCCCGAGGACCGGGTCGTCGTCGAGTTGTCGCCGTACGATCTCACCCGCGGGCGCATCGTCTACCGCTACAAGTAACCGAACCTGACGACGGCCGGGATGTCCCGTGTCCGTCCTCGAAGCCGAAGGCGCACGTCGTCGGCGTCATGGAGAGTAAGGCAACCGTGAAGGTCAAGCCGAGCGTCAAGCGGATCTGCAACAAGTGCCGGGTGATCCGACGGCATGGCCGGGTCATGGTCATCTGCACCGACCCGCGTCACAAGCAGCGCCAGGGCTGACACCAGTCCCAGCCGCAGCAGACCGCAGCACAGAACACAAGCTCGTCCCAGCCACGAGCACCGAGGCGCACTCGTACTCGTTGTCGTGGCTGACCCCCGGTCGGAGGCCGGGGCCCGTTCGGGCAACGGTCGTCGCTGGCCGCGACGCGCATCGCGCGTCCAGGCGAGGATGACCGGAACGGGGTGGGTCGGGCACAGACCTCCGCGACAACACCACGAGGAGTACGCCCACACATGGCACGTCTAGTCGGCGTCGACCTCCCCCGCGAGAAGCGGATGGAGATCGCGCTCACCTACATTTTCGGAATCGGCCGCACCCGCGCGCTGGAGATGCTCACCGCAACCGGCATCTCGGCCGACAAGCGGGCCCGGGACCTGACCGACGAAGAACTGCTGCAGCTGCGGAACCACATCGAGGGCAACTACAAGGTCGAGGGTGACCTGCGCCGCGAGGTCGCCGCGGACATCCGCCGTAAGGTGGAGATCGGCTGCTACGAGGGCATCCGGCACCGCCGGGGACTGCCCGTCCGTGGTCAGCGGACGCGCACCAACGCCCGGACCCGGAAGGGCCCGAAGCGGACGGTCGCCGGCAAGAAGAAGGCCGGCAAGAAGTAATCCCGCCGGACTCGTGCCGGACAGCCGAGATTTTCCATAGGAGCGCACAGACTTATGCCACCGAAGGCTCGCGCCGGAGCCGCCGTCAAGAAGGTTCGGCGCAAGGAACGCAAGAACGTCGCCCACGGGCAGGCGCACATCAAGAGCACCTTCAACAACACCATCGTGTCCATCACGGACCCGACCGGTGCCGTCATCTCCTGGGCCTCCGCTGGCCAGGTGGGCTTCAAGGGCTCCCGCAAGTCGACTCCGTTCGCCGCGCAGCTGGCCGCCGAGGCAGCCGCGCGCCGGGCCATGGAGCACGGCATGCGCAAGGTCGACGTGTTCGTCAAGGGTCCCGGTTCCGGCCGGGAGACCGCCATCCGGTCGCTGCAGGCAGTGGGTCTCGAGGTCGGGCAGATCTCCGACGTGACCCCGCAGCCGCACAACGGGTGCCGTCCGCCGAAGCGTCGTCGGGTCTGAGAGGTTAGGAAGAGATGGCTCGTTACACCGGTGCTGACTGCCGCCGTTGCCGGCGGGAGAAGATGAAGCTGTTCCTCAAGGGCAGCAAGTGCGATGGCCCGAAGTGCCCGTTCGAGTCCCGGCCGTTCCCGCCCGGACAGCACGGCCGCGGTCGGACCAAGGAGACGGAGTACCTGCTCCAGCTTCGTGAGAAGCAGAAGGCCCGCCGTGTCTACGGCGTGCTGGAGAAGCAGTTCCGCGGCTACTACGAGGAGGCCGTGGCCAAGCAGGCCAAGACCGGTGAGGTCCTCCTGCAGATCCTCGAGTCGCGGCTCGACAACGTGGTCTACCGGGCCGGCCTGGCCAAGTCCCGGGACCACGCCCGGCAGCTGGTCAAGCACGGCCACCTGACGGTGAACGGCAAGAAGGTCGACATCCCGTCGTACCGCGTCAAGGAGCACGACATCGTCGAGGTCCGGGCCAAGTCCAAGGAGCTCACCCCGTTCGTCGTGGCGCAGGCGGAGGCCGGTTCCCGGTCGGTGCCGGCCTGGCTGGAAACGATCCCCAGCCAGCTCAAGGTTCTGGTCCACACGCTCCCGGCCCGCCAGGTCATCGACACGCAGGTCCAGGAGCAGTTGATCGTCGAGCTCTACAGCAAGTAACGGTCGCTGGGTGGGGCGGCGGTAACCGCCCCGGCGGTCCGGCTTGATCCCTTCGGGGTCATCGCCGCCCCCACCCAGTGGCACGTCGCGCCGGGACGGGCCGCGGTCATCCCTTCGGGGACCGCTGCCCGCCACGGCCGGCTCGCCGGTCCGCCGGCGACTCGGAAACTGAGTTTGGGCATCAAATAGCGGGTGCCCCGAACGAAAAGAGAAGTCATGCTCATCAGCCAGCGGCCCTCGTTGTCCGAGGAGTCCATCAACGAGACCCGCTCCCGGTTCGCCATCGAGCCGCTTGAGCCGGGATTCGGCTACACCCTGGGGAACTCGCTCCGGCGGACCCTGCTCTCCTCCATCCCGGGCGCGGCGGTCACCTCGATCAAGATCGACGGTGTGCTGCACGAGTTCACCACCATCCCGGGGGTCAAGGAGGACGTGGTCGAGCTCGTCATGAACATCAAGGAGCTGTGCGTCAGCTCCGAGCACGACGAGCCGGTCAGCATGTACCTGCGCAAGCAGGGCCCGGGCGACGTCACCGCCGGTGACATCCAGCCCCCGGCCGGCGTTTCGGTGCACAACCCGGACCTGAAGCTCGCCACCCTGAACGGCAAGGGCCGGCTCGACATGGAGCTGACCGTCGAGCGGGGTCGGGGCTACGTGACCGCCGCGCAGAACAAGCAGGCCGGCGCCGAGATCGGCCGCATCCCGGTCGACTCGATCTACTCGCCGGTGCTCAAGGTGACGTACCGGGTCGAGGCGACCCGTGTCGAGCAGCGCACCGACTTCGACCGCCTGGTCATCGACGTCGAGACCAAGGCGTCGATCGGCCCGCGTACCGCGCTGGCCTCCGCCGGCTCGACCCTGGTCGAGCTGTTCGGCCTGGCCCGCGAGCTGGACGAGACCGCCGAGGGTATCGACATCGGCCCCTCGCCGCAGGACGCCCAGCTGGCCGCGGACCTGGCGCTGCCGATCGAGGAGCTGGACCTGACCGTCCGCTCCTACAACTGCCTCAAGCGCGAGGGCATCAACACCGTTGGTGAGCTCATCGGGCGGACCGAGGCGGACCTCCTCGACATCCGGAACTTCGGTCAGAAGTCGATCGACGAGGTCAAGATGAAGCTCGCCGGGATGGGTCTGGGGCTGAAGGACTCGGCCCCGAACTTCGACCCGGCGCAGGTCGTGGACTCCTTCGGCGAGGCCGACTACGACACCGACGACTACCGCGAGACCGAGCAGCTCTAGTCCGGCTGCCGCCACCACTGAGGAGCACCAACAATGCCCACGCCCACCAAGGGCCCCCGCCTCGGCGGCAGCCCCGCGCACGAGCGGCTGATGCTGGCGAACCTGGCCACCGCGCTGTTCCAGCACGGCAAGATCCAGACCACCGAGACGAAGGCCAAGCGGCTGCGTCCCCTCGCCGAGCAGCTGATCACCAAGGCGAAGCGCGGCGACCTGGCCTCCCGTCGTCGGGTGCTGGCCGTCGTGCGGGACAAGGACGTGGTCTACGCGCTGTTCGACCAGATCGCGCCGCGGTACGCCAACCGGCCCGGCGGCTACACCCGGATCGTGAAGACCGGTCCGCGCAAGGGTGACGCCGCTCCGATGGCGATCATCGAGCTGGTCGAGGAACTGGTCGCCGCGGCGCCCGCGAAGGCGACCAAGAAGGCCACCGCCCGAAAGGCCGCCCAGCAGGACAAGGTCGAGGCGCTCGCTCCCGAGGAGCAGGTGCCGTCGTCGGTCGCGGACCAGGACTCGGAGGCTCCGGAGTCGGTTTCCGGTGACACCGCGGCTGCCCGTGAGGACACCGACGAGGCCGACACCAGCAAGTCCTGAACCATCCCGCATGCGCCGGCGTCGGTTCGGCAGCACGTGACGAGCCGGGCCCGGCACCCTCCACAGGTGCCGGGCCCGCCCCGTTCCCCCCACCAGCCCCCTCCCACCCGGCCCCCCGGACCGGCGCGGCCCTCCCCGGACCGGCGCGGCCCTCCCCGGACCGGCGCGGCCCTCCCCGGACCGACGCGCCCCCCCGGACCGGCGCGGTCCCCCCGACCGGCGCGTTGATCATGAAGTTAGCTGACGAAATCGGCTCGATTTCGTCAGCTAACTTCATGATCAACCGGGGGGAGGGGTGCGCGGGGGAGGGGTGTGGGGAGAGGGGAGAGGGGAGAGGGGAGAGAGTGTGGTGGGCGAGGGGATTCGGGTACGGCTGGATGTGGCGTACGACGGGGCTGACTTCTCCGGATGGGCGGCTCAACCGGGTCGCCGTACCGTCGCCGGTTTGCTCGCGGCGGCGCTGGACCAGTTGCTCGGAGTCGGCGCAGCGACCGGGCTGACCGTGGCCGGCCGGACCGACGCCGGGGTACACGCCAGCGGGCAGGTCTGCCACGTCGACCTCACCGATGCCGCCTGGCGACCGGTGGCCACCACCCTGGTACGCCGGCTCAACGCCGTACTCGCGGCCGACGTCCGGGTGCGGGCGGTGACCGAGGTGCCGGCGGAGTTCGACGCGCGTTTCTCGGCCACCTTCCGTCGGTACGAATACCGGGTCACCGACGCGGAGTTCGGGGCCGAACCGCTGCGCCGGCACGAGGTGCTCGCCTGGCCCCGCCCGCTGGACCTGGCCGCGCTCAACGCCGCCGCCCTGGGCCTGGTCGGCGAGCACGACTACGCCGCGTACTGCCGGCGCAAGGAGCACGCCACCACCGTGCGGGAGCTGACCCGGCTGGACTGGCGGCGCGATCCGGACGGGCTGGTGATCGGTACCGTGCAGGCCGACGCGTTCTGCCAGTCGATGGTGCGCAGCCTGGTCGGCGCGATGCTGGTGGTCGGCGACGGGCGGCGTCCGCCCGAGTGGCCGGCCAGCCTGCTGCGGCGGCGGGAACGGGCCTCCGAGGTGACGGTGGTCCCGGCGCACGGACTCACCCTGGTCGCCGTCGGTTACCCCGACGATCCCACCGAGTACGCCCGGCGGGCCGACGCCACCCGCCGGCTCCGGCTACCGGCCGAAGCCTGAGTACGGATGCTGACAGAATGCCCGACGTGACCGGCGACCATTACTTCACCGCGCAGCCCGGCTCGGCGCCCCGGGAGCGGGATGTCGAGTTCCGGGTGGCGGACCGGGATTACACCCTGACCGCCGCCGCCGGAGTCTTCTCGGCGGACCGGCTCGACCTCGGCACCGCCGTACTGCTGCGCAAGGCCGACCTGCCGGGGCCCGGCGCGGCCGGTCCGTTCCTCGATCTCGGCTGCGGGTACGGCCCGATCAGTTGCGTGCTGGCCAGCAGGGCGACCGCCGCCACGGTGTGGGCGGTGGACGTCAACGAGCGGGCGCGTGAGTTGACCGCCGCCAACGCCGGACGGCTGGGCCTGGCCGACCGGGTCCGGGTGGCCGGCCCGGACGACGTGCCGGCCGGAGTCGAGTTCGCGGAGATCTGGTCGAACCCGCCCATCCACGTCGGCAAGGCCGAGCTGCACGGGCTGCTGCTGCGCTGGCTGTCCCGGCTCGCCCCGGACGGGGTGGCCTGGCTGGTGGTCGGCCGCAACCTGGGCGGCGACTCGTTGCACCGCTGGCTCGTCGAGCGGAACTGGACGGTCGAGCGGCGGGCCAGCCAGAAGGGCTTCCGGGTGCTGCGGGTGAGCCGCTGACCGGCGGGGCCTGGCAGACGGGGACGTCGCTGACCGGCGGGGCCCGGCAGGCCGGCTGCGTCGCTGACCGGCGAGGCCCCTGCTCGGCGACCATCCGGCCGCTCGTGACCGACCGGTAATTGGGTGGGCGTTGCCTGGTTTCCTCAGGCACCATTCCGGCGTGGGCTACATCGACATCGCCGGGGTCGGGCATGTGCTGCCGGACGGTCGGGAGCTGTTCGCCGACGTGTCGTTCCGGGTGGGCGAGGGCGCCAAGGTCGCCCTGGTCGGTCCGAACGGTGCGGGCAAGACCACGCTGCTCCGCATGGTCGCCGGCGATCTGCCGGTGCGGACCGGCACCGTCGCCCGGTCCGGTGGACTCGGCGTGATGCGGCAGTTCATCGGCATGATCGGCGACGACACCACGCTGCGGGACCTGGCGCTGTCGCTCGCCGAGCCGACGCTGCGGACCGCCGGCGAGCGACTGGCCGAAGCCGAACGGACCCTGCACGCGGCCGAGCTGCGCGGTAAGTACAGCACCGCGGCCGGCAAGGCCCAGCTCGGGTACGCGGACGCGCTGGGCGTCTGGGGCGAGGCCGGCGGGTACGACGCCGAGGTGCTGTTCGACACGGTCGCCACGATCGTCCTGGGCCTGCCCTGGGACGCCTGCCGGGACCGTCCGGTGCGGACCCTGTCCGGCGGTCAGCAGAAGCGCTTCGCCCTCGAACTGCTGCTGCGTGGTGCCGACGAGGTGCTGCTGCTGGACGAGCCGGACAACTTCCTCGACGTACCGGGGAAACGCTGGCTGGAGCGGCGGCTGCGCGAGTCGGCCAAGTCGGTGCTGTACGTCTCGCACGACCGGGAGCTGCTGGCCCAGACCAGCGATCGGGTGGTGGCCGTGGAGGGCGGGTCCGCGTGGATCCATCCCGGCAGCTTCGCGAGCTGGCACGAAGCCCGGGTGGCCCGGCACGCCAGGCTGGACGAGCAGCGTAAGCGCTGGGACGAGGAGCACCAGAAGCTGCGTGAGCTGATGCTGATGTACAAGCAGAAGGCCGCGTACAACTCGGACATGGCCTCGCGCTACCAGTCGGCGCAGACCCGGTTGCGCAGGTTCGAGGAGGCCGGGCCGCCGCCCGTACCGCCGAAGGACCAGGACATCCGGATGCGGCTGGCCGGTGGGCGGACCGGCAAGCGCGCGGTGATCTGCGAGCAGCTTGAGCTGGACGGCCTGACGTACCCGTTCGACCTGGAACTCTGGTACGGCGACCGGCTGGCGGTGCTCGGCGCGAACGGGACGGGAAAGTCGCACTTCCTGCGGCTGCTGGCCCGGGGCGGCACCGACCCGGATCCGGCGAACGCGCCGGTCGACGTGGGTCCGGCGCTGGCGCCGGTGGCGCACGACGGGGTGGCCCGACTGGGCGCCCGCGTCCGGTCCGGGCACTTCTCGCAGACCCACGACCGGCCCGAGCTGATGGCGAAGACCCTGGTGGAGGTGCTGTGGCGGGGGGATGACCATCGGGCCGGGATGGATCGGCACGCGGCCATGGCGGCGCTGTCCCGGTACGAGCTGGCCGGCCAGGGCGACCAGCGGTTCGGCTCGCTCTCCGGCGGGCAGCAGGCGCGGTTCCTGGTGCTGCTGCTGGAGCTGTCCGGGGCGACCCTGCTGCTGCTCGACGAGCCCACCGACAACCTGGACCTGGCCTCGGCCGAGGCGCTGGAGGCCGGTCTGCGGGCCTTCGAGGGTACGGTGATCGCGGTCACCCACGACCGTTGGTTCACCCGGTCGTTCGACCGGTTCCTGCTGTTCGCCGGCGACGGCGAGGTGAAGGAGACCACCGAGCCCGTCTGGGACGTGGGATGAGCCGTTCCTGCCCCACCGACCGGGCCCGGTGGCCGGTCACGGTCGTTCCCGGGTGACATCGGTGCCGCACGGGTCGGCGGCATAGGGTTGATCGCGTGACTGAGATGACCTATCGCCGGTTGGGCGACTCGGGCCTCGTGGTGTCCGTGGTCGGCATCGGCTGCAACAACTTCGGCCGGAAGCTCGACGCGGACGGCACCCGGGCCGTGGTGGACGCGGCCCTGGACGCCGGGATCAACTTCTTCGACACCGCCGACATCTACGGCGAGCCGCACGGTGGCTCCGAGGAACAGCTCGGCGCGGCGCTGAAGGGTCGCCGGGACGACGTGGTGGTGGCCACGAAGTTCGGCATGGACATGTCCGGGATGAACGGGCCCGACCACGGTGCCCGGGGCGCCCGCCGGTACGTCGTGCGGGCCGTCGAGGCGTCGCTGCGCCGGCTCGGAACCGACTACATCGACCTCTACCAACTGCACGAGCCCGACCCTGGTACGCCGATCGAGGAGACCCTGGCCGCCCTCGACGACCTGGTGCGGGCCGGGAAGGTCCGCTACCTCGGCAACTCCAACTTCGCCGGTTGGCAGATCGCGGACGCCGACTGGACGGCGCGGTCCGGCGGCTACACCCCGTTCATCAGCGCGCAGAACCACTACAACCTGCTGGAGCGCGGGGTGGAGGCGGAGATCGCGCCGGCCTGCGAGCGGTTCGGGCTCGGTCTGCTGCCGTTCTTCCCGCTGGCCAACGGGCTGCTGACCGGCAAGTACAAGCGGGACGAGGCGCCGCCGGAAGGCAGCCGGCTGGCCGGCGGCGGCCGGTACGCCCAGCGGTTCGCCGCCGCGCCGTGGGACACCATCGAGGCAATCGAGAAGTACGCGGCCGAGCGCGATCTGTCGATGCTCCAGGTAGCGATCGGCGGGTTGGCCGCGCAACCGGCCGTGACCTCCGTGATCGCCGGGGCGACCACACCGGATCAGGTGCGGGCGAACGCCGAGGCCGGCAGCTGGGAGCCGAACGACGACGACCTGACGGCCCTGCGCGACCTTCTCTGACAGACGGTGCACCTCTGACAGACGGCGCACCTCTGACGGCCGGTGCCTTTGGCGGCGGCGGTGTTCTCGACGGCGGTCGGCTGCTGACCGGTGGTGGACGGCGCGGTCCCGGCGGCCCGGTTGCCGGGCACTTCGACGTCCACCCATCGGACGAGGGCTTGGCAGCGGTCGCCGCCGTACCGTACCGTCGGCCAGGAAGAACCCCACGGGAGCCCGGCGCACCGGGCTGAGAGGGGGGCTGCGGCCCCCGACCGTCGAACCTGATCCGGGTAATGCCGGCGCAGGGAGGAGTGGTGCATGCCAGCCCTGGCACGACTGCATCTCGTCACCGACACCCGTCCCGGACGCGACCCACTCGGCGTCGCCCGCGCGGCGCTCGCCGTGGCCGGTCCCCGACTGGCGGTCCAGGTCCGGGTCGAGGACGACATGCCGGACCGGACGGCGTACGAGTTGACCACCGCGCTGGTCGCGGCCTGCGCCGAGGTCGGCGCCACCTGCCTGGTGAACGACCGGCTGCACGTCGCGCTCGCGGCCGGTGCCGCCGGTGGACATGTGGGCGCCCTCGACCTGCCGGTGGCGGCGGCCCGGCGGGTGCTCGGGCCGGCCGCCGTACTCGGCGGCACCGCCCGGGAGCCGGTGGCCGCGCGGGCGGCGGTGGCCGAGGGAGCCTCCTATCTCGGGGTCGGACCGTGCTATCCGACGTCCAGCAAGGACGGCCTGCCGGAACCGCTCGGGCCGGTGGGTCTGCGGGCCGTCGCGGGGTCCGTGGACGTACCGGTGATCGCCATCGGCGGAGTGACCCCGGAACGGGTGCCGGAGCTGGTGGCGGCCGGGGCGTACGGGGTCGCGGTGATCGCTGCGCTCAGCGGTGCCGCCGACCCGGCGCGGGCGACCCGGGACCTGCTGCGGGGACTGCCGTGTTAACAGGGGGCCCTTCCTATACGAAAAGCGATAACAGGGGGCCCTTCCTTTCAGACGTGGCGGTGGTTGGCGGGGGGCCCATCGGGTTGGCCGTCGCGTGGCGCTGCGCCGTTCGGGGACTGCGGGTGACGCTGTACGACCCGGAGCCCGGGTCGGGTGCCTCGGCGGTCGCCGCCGGGATGCTGTCACCGGTCAGCGAGACCACCTTCGGCGAGCGGGACCTGACCCCGCTGCTGGTCGACTCGGCGCGGCGCTGGCCGGCGTTCGCCGCCGAGCTGACGGCGGCCAGCGGCCGGGACATCGGCTACCGGACCGAGGGCACCCTGATCGTGGCGCTCACCGCCGACGACGCCGCCGAGGCCCGACGACTGTGGACGTACCAGCAGGAGTGCGGGCTGCCGCTGCGGCAGTTGCTGCCCGGCCAGCTCCGGGACCGCGAGCCGGGGCTCAGCCCGCGGGTACGGGCCGGGGCGTACGCGCCGGACGACCATCAGGTGGACCCGCGCCGGCTGGTACCCGCGCTGGCCGACGCCGCCCGGGCGGCCGGCGTCACACTGGTCCGGCGACCGGTGGAACGGCTGGCCGAGATACCGGCCGGCACGGTGGTGGTCGCCGCCGGGACCGGTACGGCCGCGCTCACCGGCCTGCCGATCCGCCCGGTGAAGGGCCAGATCCTCCGCCTCCGCGCTCCCACCGGGGCTCAGGGGGTGCTGCGGCATGTGCTGCGCGGCCAGGCCGACGGCCGGTCGGTCTACCTCGTGCCGCGGATCGACGGCGAGGTGGTGGTGGGTGCCACCGTGGAGGAGCGGACCGACCGGACCGTTACGGCGGGGGCGGTCCTGGACCTGCTCCGGGCGGCCACCGAACTGGTGCCGGAACTGGGCGAGTACGAGCTGGTCGAGGCGCGGGCCGCGGTCCGTCCCGGCACGCCGGACAACCTGCCGGTGCTCGGCCCGCTGCCGGACCGCCTCGGCGGCACGGGCGCCGTCGGTCGTCGCCCGGTGTTCGTGGCCGGGGGGCATTACCGGCACGGCATCGTGCTCACCCCGGTGACCGCCGACCTGATCGCCGACGCCCTCACCGGCGAGGACGTGTCGGTTGTGCTGGCGCCGTTCCGGCCGGACCGGTTCGGCACCGAAGCCGGCCGCCGCCCGGCCGAGCCCGCGCTGGGCGTACGCGGTGGACCGGCCCAACCAGTCGAGGAGGGAGCAACCCGATGGAGCTGACCGTGAACGGGACGGCCCGGACGCTGCGGCCGGCCACCACCCTGGCCGAGCTGGTCGGCACGGTCACCACGCTGCCCCGGGGAGTCGCCGCCGCGGTGAACGGTGACGTGGTGCCGCGGGCGCAGTGGCCGGACACGGTGCTGCGTGCCGGCGACCGGGTCGAGGTGCTGACCGCGACCCAGGGCGGGTGACCGGGATGACTGAACTGATCATCGCGGGGCAGCGGTTCACCTCCCGGCTCATTCTCGGCACCGGGGGAGCGAGCAACCTGGAGGTGCTGGGCCGGGCGATCCGGGAGTCCGGTACGGAACTCGTCACGGTCGCACTCCGTCGCGTCGACACCGCCGCCGTGGGCGGCGGGGGGCTGCTCGACCTGCTCACCTCGTGCGGGGTACGGGTGCTGCCCAACACCGCCGGCTGCCGTACCGCGGCCGAGGCGGTCCGGACCGCCCAACTGGCCCGGGAGGCGTTCGACACCACCTGGGTCAAACTGGAGGTGATCGGCGACGAGCGGACGTTGCTGCCCGATGGCGCCGAACTGCTCGCCGCCGCCGAGCGCCTGGTCGCGGACGGGTTCACGGTCCTGCCGTACAGCAACGACGATCCGATACTCGCCCGCCGGCTGGCCGACCTCGGCTGTGCGGCGGTGATGCCGGCCGGTGCTCCCATCGGCTCGGGCCTGGGCATCGCCAACCCGCACCACATCCGGCTGATCCGGCAGAGCGTGTCGGTGCCGGTGATCCTCGACGCGGGCATCGGCACCGCCTCCGACGCGGCCCTGGCGATGGAGCTGGGGTGCGACGGGGTGCTGCTGGCCAGCGCGGTCACCCGGGCCGCCGACCCGGAACGGATGGCCGTGGCGATGCGCCACGCGGTGACGGCGGGGTGGTTGGCCGCCGGGGCCGGCCGGATTCCCCGGCGGTACCACGCGCTCGCCTCCACTCCGGACGAGGGGCGGCCGGACCTGTGACCGGCCGGGATCCCGCGGATGAGCCACCGGTCTTCGCCGGACCCGCCCACTCTGGGCGGTCAGGCTTGAACTCGCCGTGGGCGGGCCCGGCGAAGACCGCCGCTGGTGTTTCCGTCGAAGCCGTCGACTCTGGGCGGTCGGGCTTGATCTCGTCGTGGGCGGATCCGGCCGAGACCGTGGTCGGCGTGCCCTCCGGGCTGCTGGTGCTCACCGACCGTCGGCTGGCCTACCGCCCGCTGCCCGAGGTGATCCGTGCGGCGGTAGACGGCGGGGCCCGGTACGTCGTGCTGCGCGAGCGTGACCTGCCGCGCGCCGAGCGGGCGACGCTGGCCGACGCGCTGCGCCGGATCCTCGCCGAAGTCGGGGGCACCCTGCTGGTGTCCGGGCCGGACCCGCTGGGCGGGGACGCCGTACACCTGACCGCCGCCGGCCCGTACCCGCCGCCCCGGCTGGGGTTGGTGGGCCGGTCCTGTCACGACCGGACCGAGCTGACCCGCCTCAGCACCGAGGACTACGTGACGCTGTCGCCGGTCTTCCCCACCCGCACCAAGCCCGGGTACGGCCCGCCGCTGTGTCCCGACGGACTCGCCGAGCTGATCCGGCACAGCCCCGTCCCGGCCATCGCCCTCGGCGGCATCGAGACCCCCGCCCAGGCAGCCGCGTGCGTCGACGCGGGGGCGGCCGGAGTGGCCGTCCTCGGCGCCATCATGCGGGCCCACGACCCAGCGGAAACGGTCGCCGCCCTGCTGAACGCCCTGGCCCAGCCACCAGCCCCGGTGACGCGAAGCGCCAGCACCCACCCGTCGACCGCCCATCCCCGCCCAGTGAACGCCAACGCCGGGCTAGCGAACGCCCACCCCCGGACGCCGGAGGCCTCCGACAGGACTGCGAACGCCCACGCCCGGACGCTGGATGGCCACGACGGGGCGGCGGCCGACCGTGCCCGGACGCTGGATCGCCACGACGGGGCGGCGGTATCGGCCACCATCGATGGGTTACAGCCGTGACGCCCCAGGCCCTGCTCACGATCGCCGGCTCCGACTCCGGCGCCGGTGCGGGCATCCAGGCTGACCTCAAGACCATCGCCGCGCTCGGCGGGTACGGCACCTCGGTGATCACTGCGGTGACCGCGCAGAACACCCGGGAGGTGACCGCCGTACACGCCGTGCCGGCCGAGGTGGTGGCGGCCCAGCTGGACGCCGTGCTGGCCGATTTCCGGATCCGGGCGGTGAAGACCGGCATGCTGGGCGACGCGCGGATCGCCGAGGTGGTGGCGACCCGGGCCGAGGCGGGTCGGCTGCCCAACCTTGTCGTCGACCCGGTCCTGGTGGCCACCACCGGCGCCCGGCTCGGCGCGGTGGAAACGGTGCGCCGGCTGCTGCCGTACGCGGTGGTGGCGACCCCGAACCGGGCGGAGGCCGAGGCGCTGGTCGGTGGCCCGGTGCGAACCCCCGACGACATGCTGGCGGCGGCCCGGGAGCTGGCGGCCGGCGGACCGGCGGCGGTGGTGGTGACCGGCGGTGACCTGCCGGACGGTACCGAGGCCGTTGACGCGCTCTGGCACGGCGGACGCGGCCGGTTGCTGTCCGCGCCCCGGCTGCCGGGCCGGAACACGCACGGCACCGGCTGCTCGTTCTCCGCCGCGCTCGCCGTCCGGCTCGGGGCCGGGGACGACGTGCCAGCGGCGGTGAGCTTCGCGAAGGAGTACGTCGCCCGTGCCATCGCCGGCGCGGGGGCGTGGGAACTGGGCGGCGGCCACGGCCCGCTCGATCACTTCGGATGGTCCCGATGACGACAGGAGGCAGCAAAATGGAAGCTCGCCGGAAGGTCTATGTGGAGGGGCCACGGCCCGATGTACGGGTGCCGTTCGCGGAGGTCGTGCTCGGTGGGAACGAACCGCCGGTGCGGCTGTACGACACCTCGGGGCCCGGCTCGGAGCCGGTCGTCGGGTTGCCGCCGCTGCGCGGGCCCTGGATCGCCGAGCGCGGTGACGTGGCGCCGGTACGGGGGGCCGGCAGCCCGCTGGCGGGACAGCGGCCCACCCAACTCGTCTACGCGCGGGCCGGGATCATCACCCCGGAGATGGAGTTCGTCGCCGTCCGGGAGGGCGTTCCGGCCGATGTCGTACGGGACGAGATCGCCGCGGGGCGGGCCGTGCTGCCGGCGAACGTCAACCACCCGGAATCCGAGCCGATGGTGATCGGTGGCCGGTTCCTGGTGAAGGTGAACGCCAACATCGGCACCTCGGCCGTGACCTCGTCGGTGGACGAGGAGGTGGAGAAGCTGACCTGGGCCACCCGGTGGGGCGCGGACACCGTGATGGATCTGTCCACCGGCAGCCGGATCCACGAGACGCGTGAGGCGATCGTCCGCAACTCGCCGGTGCCGATCGGCACGGTGCCGATCTATCAGGCGCTGGAGAAGGTCGGCGGTGACCCGGTGAAGCTGTCCTGGGAGGTGTTCCGGGAGACCGTCATCGAGCAGGCCGAGCAGGGCGTCGACTACATGACGGTGCACGCGGGGGTGCTGCTGCGGTACGTCCCGCTGGCCGTGAACCGGGTCACCGGCATCGTCTCCCGGGGCGGTTCGATCATGGCGGCGTGGTGTCTCGCCCACCATGAGGAGAATTTCCTCTACACCAACTTCGCCGAGCTGTCCGAACTGCTGGCCCGGTACGACATCACGTTCTCGCTCGGCGACGGGCTGCGGCCGGGCTCGATCGCCGATGCCAACGACGAGGCACAGTTCGCCGAGCTGCGTACCCTCGGTGAGCTGACCACGGTGGCCTGGGAGCACGGTGCCCAGGTCATGATCGAGGGCCCCGGCCACGTGCCGATGCACAAGATCAAGGAGAACGTGGACCTCCAGCGGGAACTGTGTCACGAGGCGCCGTTCTACACGCTCGGCCCGCTGACCACCGACATCGCGCCGGCGTACGACCACATCACCTCGGCCATCGGCGCCGCGATGATCGGCATGTACGGCACCGCCATGCTCTGCTACGTCACCCCGAAGGAGCACCTGGGGCTGCCGGACCGGGACGACGTGAAGGCCGGGGTGATCGCGTACAAGATCGCCGCGCACGCCGCCGACCTCGCCAAGGGTCATCCGGGCGCCCAGGCCTGGGACGACGCGCTGTCCAAGGCCCGGTTCGAGTTCCGCTGGGAGGACCAGTTCAACCTCTCGCTGGACCCCGACACCGCCCGGGCGTACCACGACGCGACGCTGCCGGCCGCGCCCGCGAAGGCCGCACACTTCTGCTCGATGTGCGGCCCGAAGTTCTGCTCGATGAAGATCAGTCAGGAGCTGAAGGCGTACGCCGATCGTGGCATGCAGGAGAAGTCGGCGGAGTTCCTGGCCGGCGGCGGCCGGGTGTACCTGCCGCTGGCCTGACCCCATCGCTCGGTGCGGCCGGCGGCCCGACTGTCTGGGTCTGGCCGGCGGCCCGCCTGGTCTCGTTTGCGGCATGCCTGTCTGGGCGGTGGCCCGACTGGTGTGGCCGCCGGAGGCCCGGTCCGTACGTCCGCGTGCGCTATTCCGGGTCGGGTCGGCCGGGGGACCGCAGCGATCGGCGTGGGCCGGGGTCCCGGGGTGGTGGTTCGGACGGAGGGCTGGACAGGCCGGCCACCCAGTCCACGTACTCATCGTCCCCCGCCTTGGCCTTCCGGCGGCCTCGTCCGCGCCCCTTGACCGGGCGCTCGGCGGGGCCTTCCGCCGGGGCACCGGCCGGGTGCTCGACGGAGCCTTCGGCCGGAGCTTCGGCGCGCCCTTCGGCCGGGGTGTCGGCGCGCCCTTCGGCGGGGCCTTCGACCGGGCCACCGGCCGGATGTTCGTTCGGGCGGTCGGTTGGCCGTCCGGCCGGAATTTCGGCCGCCCGATCGGTTTCGGCCGCCGCTGTCTTCGGCGCCGTCTGCTGAGCCACCTGCTCCCTCGGGGCCGCTGATTCGGTCGAGGCCATTGAGTCGGTCGGGTCCGCTGATTCGGTTGAGGCCGTCGAGTCGGTCGGGTCCGCTGGCCCGGTCCGGGTTGCCGGTTCCGTCCGGGCCGGTCGGTTGCGCCGGAACAGCCCGCGCCGGGCCCGCTCGGCCGGAGCAGGTTCGACGGCCGGCTCCCCGACGATGCTGGAAGGGTCCGGGCCGGTTCCGGTCACCGTGGCCGGCTGGGGGGCGTCGGTGGCCTCAGCGGTTGGGACGATCGTCGTGGCCGGGGTGGCCGGGGTGGCCGGGGTGGCCGGGGTGGCCGGGGTGGTAACTGGGCTCGGTGCGATCGAGGTGGGTTTCGGACGGTCGGCCGGCTTCGTCGGTTCCACCGTGGCGGCGGTTTGTCCTTCCGCGGGTCCTCCGGCCGGGGCTGCCTTCGCGGGAGAGACCCGTTCCTCGGGCTTGTCTGTGGCCTCGGCCCGGGCCGCTACTTCGGCACCGGCCGGCTTCCCGGCCGAGGTCGAGTCCTCGGCCGGGGCCGATTGCCCAGTCGGTGCGGCGCGCCCGAGACCCAGCCGGCGGCGCCAACCGGTCCGGCCGATCCGCTTGATCTGGTTCCGGTCGCCGGCTGTTGCGAAAGCGTCCCAACCGTCCCCGCTGTCAGGCATCGGCTCGGCCGGCCGGGTGGAGAGGGCGTCCCAACGGTGGCCCGAATCGTTCGGGTCGGACTCGGCGTGGTGGCCTGAGCCGTGCGGGCCGGGCCCGGTGTGGCCGTCTGAGCTATCAGCGCCAGTGCGGTCGGTGTCGTTGTCGGGCTCGGTGAGTTCGGTATCGGGCTCGGGCTGGGGCTCGGTGGGGTCGGTGTCCGGGTCGGCCGCGAACGGTGCTCCGGTCGGCCAGAAGTCCTCGGTTCGCGGTGCCCGACTCAGCGGCTTCAGGAAGCTGCGGCCGTCGTTCGGAGACCAGTCCGGTGCCGGGCTGTCCGCGGACGTCGTTCCGGTGGTGGCGGTGGCCACGGTGGGTCCCGTCGGGCCATCGGCGGGGGGTTCATCTGCCGGCAGGGCGGGCGACTCGGCCGGACCGGCGTGCCGGGGGACGTGCCAGCCCCGCCGGTCGGTCGGCGCGATACGGTCGCCCGGGATCGGTCGCAGGATGTCCGAGGGCTCGATCGCGGTCGACGCGGCCTGGCCGGTGCCTTCGGCCGGGGGTCCTTCGAGGGACTCCGCCGGTGCGGTGCCCCGGCCGAGCCGGATCGGGGGCCAGGACAGCAGGGCGGTCGGCACCGAGCCGAGCACGCCGGCCGCCACCGCGATCAGCGCGCCCCACCAGGGCATCGCCTGATAGCTCGTACCGGATCCGGCCGCAAGGTACGCGATGGCCGGCAGGGCCGGGCCAGCGAGCCCGGCGGTCGCCACCACGGGGGCCGGTTGGCCCCGGCGGCGGGCGAGCAGGGCGACGCCGGCACCGGCCAGCAGGGCGAGCGCCGGCGGCAACACCGTGGCCAGCCGGTCCGCCAGCCCGCTGTCGAGCCACCGGGGGTCCAGCGCGCCCAGGCGTACGGCTGGAAACGGGTCGTCCGGGCCGAGGGACGGCGAGACGGAGATCAGCGTGAGAAGCCAGAGGCCGGCGGTGACCACGCCGAAATTCAGCGCGACCGGCCACCAGCGTAGGGCGGTCGCGGCGGCGACCGTCCCGGCGACAGCGCCCAGTCCGGCGGCGATTCCGGCCGCGGTCGCCGGCTCGATCCCGGGTACCTGGGCGAGCCGGGCGGGCACCATGGCGAGTGGGACCACGATGGCGGCCCCGAGCCCGGCGGCGACCGCGAGCCCCGCCTGGGCCATCGGGCCGGCCGGTGCGGCGCGGTAGGTCAACCGGCGGGCCAGCAGGGCGCCGAGCACTGCGGCGACGGCGGCGAACCAGCCGATCCAGGCCAGCTGGGCCGGCCATTCTGGGTGCGTCGCGTCCGCGAACGAACGGGTGAGTCGCACGACGCCGAGGCCGTACGCGAGACCCAGTTGGCCCGCTCCGGCCAGCATGCCCAGGCCAAGGGCGATCAGCGGTGGCCGGCCCCGGTCCCTGCCCGGGGTGTGAAAGCCAATCACGTCCGGCAGGTTACGGTGCCCCGAGGGGGACCGCCACCCTGCGTACGAGCAGGGTTTCCCGACGTCGTCCCGTACCGCGCCGGCCGGCGGCGTCGTACCGTGTTCAGATGGCGGGACCGGGTGGCATCGCGCTGCCCGACCGCTACCGTACGTGGCGGCCTTGGTGCGCTCACCGGCCACTGTGGCATGATCAGGCGCCGTCACGTCAGGGCACGATCCCCGGTGACCGCGGACCGCCAGGCGGGTCCCGGCCACCGTCGCCGTGCCCGATCCGGCGGCTCGCCACTGCCCCGGCGGCGATCGCACCCCTCATCGCGATCGCACCCCTCATCGAAGGAGACGAGCGACATGAACAGGCCACCTGCGATGCAGGACATGGGCTGGCTGTTGAGCAACTTCGCCGACAGTGTGGCGGGGATCGCTCACGTGGTGGCGGTCTCGGCCGACGGCCTGCTGCTCGCGCAGTCCCGGGACCTCCCCCCGGACCGGGCCGACCAGCTCGCCGCGATCACCTCCGGGGTGGTCAGCCTCACCGAGGGTGCCGCTCGGATGTTCAGTGCCGGCGGCGTGCTGCAGACCGTCATCGAGATGGACAGCGGCTATCTCTTCCTGATGTCGATCAGCGACGGATCGTCGATGGCCGTCCTGGCGGCGCGCAGCTGCGACGTGGGCCAGGTCGGGTACGAGATGGCGTTGCTGGTGGAACGGGTGGGTGCGGCGCTGTCGCCGAAGCCCCGGGAGAACAGCCGAGGCTGAGGCCGGCAGTCCGGTATCGGCCCGGGAGTCCAGCCGGGGTGTTTTTCGACCTTCACATGAAACCGGGTCGGCAGGTCGGGTGGGTGAAACCGGGTCGGTCGGCGGTCGGATGACCGCCAGTCATACCGGCGGTACGCTTGACGGCATGACCGCCAAGGTGACCCTCTCCTTTTCCGACGAGACCATCGAGCAGGCGCGACGGTTCGCGCAGCAGGAGGGCATGTCCCTCTCCGCCTGGATGGACCTCGCGGCCCGGGAGAAGGCCCTGCGGGAGGTCTTCACCGCGCACGCCGCCGCGATCGGTCGGGCGGGACTGGATCTGGAGTCCGCCGCCCTCGCCGACGAGCGGGAGGGCGAAATGGTGGACACGGCGCTGTTCGGACCGGCGGGTGGGCGCGGGCGTCGGCGTGCTGCGTAGGGGCGAGATCTGGCACATCGAGGGGGCCCGGAAGCGCCTCGGCCTGGTGATCAGTTCGGACGTGTACAACGCCACGGACGTGCCGATCGTCATCGTGGTCGAGGTGGTGGCGGAGGAGCTGCTGCGCGACTCCCCGCTCGCCGTACCGATGGGTGACTATGTGATCATGCCCGACCGGATCTCCTCGCCGATGAAGAAATGGTTCACCGAGGTCGTGGATGTCGCGGACGGCGGTACGATGGCGCGAGTCTCTCGGGCGCTGCGGACACTGCAGAACCTGTGACCGACCCCCCGCCCACCCCGTTTTGACCCAGCGGCGCACCCCCGGGTATCGTTGCCTGCTGGTGTGCAAAACCCAGAGCGTGCTCATCCGGTACGCTTGGTCGCCTCGGCGTGCCTGGTGTGTTCCGGCGCGCGACCTCCAGACCGACGACGAGACAAGGTAGACCTGTGCGTACGTACAGCCCGAAGCCGGGTGAGATCGAGCGTCAGTGGCACGTGATCGACGCTTCCGATGTCGTGCTGGGCCGTCTGGCCACTCACGTCGCAACGCTCCTGCGCGGCAAGCACAAGCCGACTTTCGCGCCGCACGTCGACACCGGTGACTTCGTTGTCATCGTGAACGCCGGCAAGGTGGCCCTGACCGGCAACAAGCGGCAGCAGAAGATCGCCTACCGGCACTCCGGTTACCCGGGCGGCCTCAAGCAGGTCGGGTACGAGGAGCTGCTGAGCAAGCGGCCCGACCGGGCGGTCGAGTTGGCCGTCAAGGGCATGCTTCCGCACAACAAGCTCGGCCGCCAGCTGATCAAGAAGCTGAAGGTCTACGCCGGTGCCGAGCACCCGCACGCCGCGCAGCAGCCGGTGCCGTTCGAGATCAAGCAGATCGCGCAGTGAGCGCGGACGAAGGAACCAGCATGACCGATATCAGCGCGACCGCCACCGCCGAGACCGAGGCCGAGGCCCCGGCGCCCGCCGTCACGGCCGCCCCGGTCACCCGCCCCCGCGGTGACCGCCCGATCCAGACCGTCGGCCGCCGCAAGGAGGCCATCGTCCGGGTCCGTATCGTCCCGGGCAGTGGCAAGATCACCTGCAACGGCCGGGACCTCGAGGCGTACTTCCCGAGCAAGGTCCACCAGCAGCTCATCCGTGAGCCGCTGGTGACCGCCGAGAAGGCCGAGGCATTCGACGTGATCGCCAACCTGCGTGGTGGCGGCATCACCGGCCAGGCCGGTGCGCTGCGGCTGGGCATCGCCCGCGCGCTCATCATCAACGAGCCGGACGACCGTCCGTCGCTCAAGAAGGCCGGCTTCCTGACCCGGGACGCCCGGGTCAAGGAGAGCAAGAAGTACGGTCTCAAGAAGGCTCGTAAGGCTCCGCAGTACTCGAAGCGCTGATTCGAGCGCTTTCTTCTGCTACGACGAAACGGCTGGGTCCCCCTCCCACAGTGGCGGTCCCAGCCGTTTCGCTTTTTCCTTTCACGTACCGGCGGAGGTTCGCGCGCATGGGGCGGTTGTTCGGCACTGACGGCGTACGCGGACGGGCGAACGCCGACCTGACACCCGAACTGGCGATGGCGGTCGCGGTGGCAGCCGCGCACACCCTGGCCGAGACGGACCACAGCCACTCGCCGCTCGCGGTGGTCGGCCGGGACACGAGGGCCAGCGGCGAGATGCTGGAGGCCGCGGTCGTCGCCGGGCTGGCCAGTGCCGGAGCCAACGTGGTACGGGTCGGTGTGCTGCCGACGCCGGCCGTCGCGTTCCTGGTCAGCGAGGCGAAGGCCGACTTCGGCGTCATGCTCTCCGCGTCGCACAACCCGATGCCGGACAACGGTGTCAAGATCTTCGCGGCCGGCGGGCAGAAGCTTCCCGACGACGTGGAGCTGCGGATCGAGGCGACGATCGAGGCCAACAGCACGCCGACCTGGGAGCGGCCCACGGGTGCCGGCGTGGGACGGGTACACGACCTGCTGGACGGCGCCGAGCACTACATCCAGCACCTCGTGGGCACCATCGACCAGCCGTTGACCGGCCTGAAAGTGGTCGTCGACTGCGCCAACGGCGCGGCCTCGGAGGTGGCCCCGGTGGCGTACCGGGAGGCCGGCGCCGAGGTGATCGCCCTCAACGCCGAACCCAACGGTCTGAACATCAACGACAACTGCGGGTCCAACCACCTCGACGGGTTGCGGGAAGCCGTCCTGCGCCACGGTGCCGACCTCGGCATCGCACACGACGGCGACGCCGACCGGTGCGTGGCGGTCGCCGCGGACGGCGCCGAGGTGGACGGCGACCAGATCCTGGCGATCCTCGCCCTGGCCATGCGGGAGGCCGGCACCCTCACCGAGGACACCCTGGTAGCCACCGTGATGAGCAACCTCGGCCTCCGGCTGGCGATGTCCGCGGAAGGGATCCGCCTGGTCGAGACCAGGGTCGGTGACCGGTACGTGTTGGACGAGCTGCGCGCCGCGAACCTGGCGCTCGGCGGTGAGCAGAGCGGGCACATCGTGATCGCAGCCCATGCCACCACCGGGGACGGAGTGTTGACCGGACTGCACCTGATGGCCCGGATGGCGGCCACCGGCCGGCCGCTCGCCGAACTCGCCTCGGTGGTCACCAAGCTGCCACAGGTCCTGATCAACGTGCCGGTCGGTGACCGCGCAGTCGGCGCCGAGGCGCCCGCCGTACTGGCGGCCGTGGCGGCGGTCGAGGCGGAGCTGGGCCAGACGGGCCGGGTACTGCTCCGTCCGTCCGGCACCGAGCCACTGGTACGGGTGATGGTCGAGGCGGCCACCGAAGAGGAGGCCCGGACGGCCGCCGAGCGGATCGCCGCCGAGGTTGGTAAGGCGAGCCCGGCCGGCTGAACCGCGGTTTTGGGCTCGCCGCTGCGTGGTGGCGCGGTCGGGGGTTCGCCGCTGCCCGCCCACTCTGGGCGGTCAGGGTTGGCGGCGTGGCGTGGTTGGGGGTTCGCCGCTGCCCGCCCACTCTGGGCGGTCAGGGTTGGCGGCGTGGCGTGGTTGGGGGTTCGCCGCTGCCCACCCACTCTGGGCGGTCAGGCTTGATCCCGTCGTGGGTGGGCAGCGGCGAACCTCGGGCACGGTGCCGGGCGGTTCTGGGCGGCCGGGGCGAGGTGGGCTGGCTGGGAAGGCCTCGGGGCTCAGGCGGCGGGGGCCTGCAGCGTCGTTTCGACGCGGTGGCGGAGGGCGGCGAAGTCGACGTTGGCGTCCGCCAGGATGCGCGCCGCCAGACCGCCGTTCTCTCGCAGCAGCCCGAGCAGGATGTGCTCGGACCCGATGAACCTGTGCCCGAGCCGCAGCGACTCGCGCAGGGACAGCTCCAGCACCTTCTTGCTGCGGGGAGCGAACGGCAGGTGCCCGCCCGAGCGCTCGACTCGACCGGACCGGCGCAACCCGAACCACCGGCGGGGCTCCTCGTCCGGTGGGGTGAGGGCGTCGGGGCCGAAGGTGTGTTCGAGTCGATCACGAATGGCGGCCAGATCGATCCCGATCGTCCGTAGCGCGGCGGCGTCCTCCGCGCCGAGAGCGCCGGGTGCGTCGCTGTGATAGCGCACGATCGCCGCCTCGATGGCCTGCTCGGTGACTCCGGCATCGCGCAGCGCCGTGGCGGCGCCGTCGTCGCCCTGGGACAGTGCGAGCAGCAGGTGCTCGGTGCCGATCCGCCGGTGGTGCCACCGTTCGGCCGCGCCCCGTGCCTCGACGACCACCGTCCGGGCCGGCTGACTGAACCGTTGGAACATCAGAACCTCCCAGAGTGCTTCTTGTGTACGGCCTGTTTGCTGACCCCCAGCGCGTCCGCGATCTCCTGCCAGGACCAGCCGTGCCGTCGGGCGTTGTCGACCTGGAGCGTCTCAAGCGCGTCGGCGAGCCGGTGCAGGGCGACGACGGCGCGTAACCCGACCTGAGGGTCGGCGCTACTGGCCGCCGCGGCAACCTCGGATGCGTTCTCCATGTCGTCAACTTTAGTTGACCCGGAGGAGATTCGTCAACCTAAGTTGACTATTGGACGTGCGCGCGGCTGGTCGGTGGGTGCTGCGATGGGGGCATCGGGTGGGGGCGGTGGCCGGCGGGTCAGTTGGGCTGGCGGAGTCCGCGGAGTCTCATGACGGCCTCGGCGAGCACCTCGGGGCGTTTGCAGAAGGCGAACCGGACGAGCCGGCGACCGGCCTCGGCGTCGTCGTAGAAGACCTGGGTGGGCACCGCCACCACGCCGCAGCGGGCCGGCAGTTCCCGGCAGAACTCGATGCCGTCCCGCCCGCCGAGCCCGCCGATGCCAGCCGTCACGAAGTAGGTGCCCTCCGGTCGCAGCACCTCGAAGCCCGCGTCGCGCAGTCCGGCGACGAGCCGGTCCCGCCGATCCAGTTGACCGGCCAGGAAGTCGGCGTAGTAGCTGTCCGGCAGGCCCAGCGCGACCGCTACCGCGGGTTGCAGTGGCGCACCGCCGGCGTAGGTCAGGAACTGCTTCACCCGCAGCGTCGCCCCGACCAGCGCGGCGGGGCCGCTGACCCAGCCGATCTTCCAGCCGGTACACGAGAACGTCTTGCCGGCCGAGGACACCCGCAACGTCCGGTCGCGCATTCCGGGCAGGGTGGCCAGCGGGATGTGTGGCGCGGCGGCGTCCGGGAAGACCAGGTGTTCGTAGACCTCGTCGGTGAGCGCCGAGACGTCGTGTTCCTGGCACAGCTCGGCGACCAGCGCCAGTTCCTCGGCCGTGAAGACCTTGCCGGTGGGATTGTGCGGCGAGTTGAGCAGTACGAGTCGGGTACGCGGGCCGAACGCGGCGCGCAGTTCCGCCGGGTCGAACCCGTACCGGCCGTCGGTCGTCGGGCGCAGCGTGACCGGCCGGCGGACCGCGCCGGCCAGCGCCACCGACGCGGCATACGAGTCGTAGTACGGCTCGAAGCAGACAACCTCGTCGCCGGGCTCGCAGAGCGCCAGGATCGCCGCCGCGATCGCCTCCGTCGCGCCGGCGGTGATCAGGATCTCGCCGTCCGGGTCGTAGTCCAGTCCCCAGAATCGTCGCTGGTGGTCCGCCACCGCCGCCCGCAGCCCGGGCGTGCCGGGGCCCGGCGGGTACTGGTTGGCTCCGCCGTTGACGGCCTCGACCGCCGCGGCGAGCATCTCGGGCGGCCCGTCCGTGTCCGGGAAGCCCTGACCCAGGTTGACCGCGCCGGTACGGACCGCCAGCGCCGACATCTCCGCGAAGATGGTCGTGCCGAACGGGCGCATCCGGGCGACGAGGGGATCCGTGCCGGTCGTCGTCACGGCGTCCAGCCTAGGGCGTGCCGCGCCGAACCTCGGCTGGGCTGTTTTCGGACTTCGGCCGCCTTCCCGGGTAATCTGAACCGAAGGGAAATACTGCCCCAGAGCCGGCAGGCGAGTACGCCGAAGCCGCAATCGATCAAACACCATGATTGTTTCGGCGGCTTTCGAGCAGGCATCGTGAGCGAAACTGGACTAGGCTGCGGGCCATG
This sequence comes from Plantactinospora sp. A48, assembly GCF_055793945.1. Lineage (NCBI taxonomy): Bacteria > Bacillati > Actinomycetota > Actinomycetes > Micromonosporales > Micromonosporaceae > Plantactinospora > Plantactinospora sp. A48. The sequence continues at coordinate 171,010 of NZ_JBTIXF010000003.1, forward strand.
TGTGGAATCGTGGGCTATGCCGGCGGCCGACCGGCGCTGAGCATCGTGCTGGACGGACTGCGGCGACTCGAGTACCGCGGCTACGACTCGGCCGGGGTGGCGGTCATCGGCGCCGACGAACTGCTCACCGAAAAACGGGCCGGCAAGCTGGCCAACCTGGAGAAGGCGCTGGCCGAGCGGGTTTCCGGAGATGGTGACATCCACACCGGGTCCGGTGGCATCGCCGGCGGGATCACCGGCATCGGGCACACCCGGTGGGCCACCCACGGCGGTCCGACGGACCGGAACGCGCATCCGCATGTCAGCCCCGATGGCCGGGTTGCCGTCATCCACAACGGGATCATCGAGAACTTCGGCAAGCTGCGCGCCGAGCTGGAGGCCGACGGTGTGACCTTCACCAGCGACACCGACACCGAGTGCGCGGCGCATCTGCTCGCGCGCGCGCTGGACCGGCTGCGCCCGTCGGCCGGCGAGGACGGTCCGCGGCTGCTGGCCGAGGCCATGCGTGAGGTGAGTCGCAGACTGGAGGGTGCCTTCACCCTGCTCGCCGTCGACGCCGCGGTGCCCGGTGCCGTGGTCGGGGCCCGCCGCAACTCGCCGCTGGTGGTCGGCCGCGGTGACGGGGAGAACTACCTGGCCAGCGATGTTTCGGCGTTCATCGAGCACACCCGGGAAGCGATCGAGCTGGGTCAGGACCAGGTGGTTCTGATCACGGCCGACGCGATCGCGATCACCGATTTCGACGGGCAGCCCGCGACCGGCAAGGACTTCCACATCGACTGGGACGCCTCGGCCGCCGAGAAGGGCGGCTACGACTGGTTCATGCTCAAGGAGATCGCCGAGCAACCGACGGCGATCGCCGACACCCTGCTCGGCCGGCTCACCGAGGCCGGCGAGATCATGCTCGACGAGGTGCGGCTGAGCGACCAGGATCTGCGGGACGTCGACAAGGTCTTCATCGTGGCCTGCGGCACCTCCTACCACGCCGGTCTGGTCGCCAAGTACGCCATCGAGCACTGGACCCGGATCCCCTGCGAGGTGGAGCTGGCCAGCGAGTTCCGCTACCGCGACCCGGTGTTGGACCGGTCGACGCTGGTGGTGGTGATCTCGCAGTCCGGCGAGACCATGGACACCCTGATGGCGCTGCGCCACGCCAAGCAGCAGAAGGCCCGGGTGCTGGCCATCTGCAACACCAACGGCTCGACCATCCCGCGCGAGTCCGACGCGGTGCTCTACACCCACGGTGGTCCGGAGATCGCGGTGGCCTCGACCAAGGCGTTCCTCACCCAGCTCGTGGCCTGCTACCTGATCGGCCTGCACCTGGCCCAGGTGCGCGGCATCAAGTACGCCGACGAGGTCGGCGCGGTGGTCGAGCAGCTCAACCTGGTGCCGGACAAGCTGCGTGTGCTGCTGGAGCGGATCGAACCGGTCCGCGAACTCGGCCGGGACCTCAAGGACGCGCCGACGGTGCTGTTCATCGGCCGGCACGTCGGCTACCCGGTGGCGCTCGAAGGGGCGCTCAAGCTCAAGGAGCTGGCGTACATGCACGCCGAGGGATTCGGGGCCGGCGAACTCAAGCACGGACCGATCTCGCTGATCGACGAGGGCACCCCGGTGGTGTGCGTGGTGCCGTCCCCGGCCGGCCGCGGCATGCTGCACGACAAGGTGGTGTCGAACATCCAGGAGGTACGCGCGCGCGGCGCCCGGACCATCGTCATCGCCGAGGAGGGCGACGAGGCCGTGCTGCCCTACGCCGATCAGGTGATCTCCGTGCCGCGCACGCCGACCCTGCTGGCCCCGCTGGTGACGACCGTGCCGTTGCAGGTGTTGGCGGCGGAGATCGCCGCCGCGCGTGGCCACGACGTCGACCAGCCGCGCAACCTGGCCAAGTCGGTCACCGTCGAATAGGCCACCGCGGTCCGGCCGGGCCGCGGGTCCGCCCCGGCCGGGCCGCGGGTCCGCCCCGGCCGGGCCGCGGGTCCGCCCCATGTCGGGCCCCAGGTCCGCCCCCGGCCGGGTCGGTTTGCCGGCTCGGTCCGGTCCGTGCCGGCCGGGTCGGTCAGCCGGCCTGGTCCGGTCCGTCGGGCCCGGTCGGATCGGCACGCCCTGGGCCAGGTCGGGTCGGCACGCCCCTGGGCCGGGTCGGCGTCACGGGCTGCCCGTCAGCACGATCCGGGCCACGCCGTCCAGGGCCGGGTTGCCGGGATTCCAGTAGCCACTGTGTCCGCCCCGCCCAGCGGCGAAGGTGCCGCCGCCGAAGCCGGGATCGACCGGGTTGCGTCCGAACCACAGTTCGGACCCGGGCTGGGCGAGCGCCAGCGACATCGGCGGGCCGGGCGGCCGTGGCCCGGTCAGCGCGTCGACCAGCAGCGAGTCGGGCCGGCGGGCGGCGTACTGGATGACGTCGTCACCGGCGGTGCTGGACCAGACCCGGTCCGCCGGCACCCCCAGGTCCGACGCGTGCTCGACGCCCACCCCGGGCGAGCCGAGGAAGACCAGCGCGTCGGCGACCTGGCCCGGCGGCTGGGCGGCGGTGCCGACCACCAGCGAGCCATAACTGTGTCCCAGCAGGGTGAGCCGGGCCGGTGGCCCCTCGTGACTGTCCCGCAACCCGTCCTGAAACCGGCGCAGCGCCGGGCTCGCGTCGTCGGCGGCCGTGTGCCGCGCGGCCTGATCGACGAAGTCGGGGGCGTCGTAGTCGAGCCAGAGCACCCCGGCCGTGGTGGCGCCCGGAGCGAGCCCGGCGCACCGGTCCACCACCCGGGCCACCCGGTCCAGCTCGCCGGTGGCGCCGGCCAGATCCGAGGTCATCCCCGGAACGTACGTCAGCACGTTCTGGGCGCGGTCCGGGTCGCCCACCGACACCACGGCCCGTCCGTCCCCGGCGGAATCGAGGCCCAGCAGATACGTCCGGGGTCCCACGTCGGACGCCAACCGGTCGGTGAGCGCGTCGAGACCGGTGAGGGTCCGGGACAGCCGGGCCAGTTCCAGGACCTTCCACGGTGGCTGCGCCGCGGCCGGCGAACCGGCCAGTGATCCGATCCGGCGCACCAGCTCCGACCGTCGGGTGGCCAGCAGCAACCGGTTGGCCCGGTCCCGAACCGCCGCCGGCACCCCGTCCAGGTGGCCCACCAGGGCCGGATCCCGAGCCACCAGCCAGCGCTGTTGACCGGCCGACAGGCCGTCCCACCAGCGGCGTACGGCCGCCGGACCGGCATCGGGCGCCGGCACCGTCGGCGGCCCGACCGGCAGGGCGACCGCGCTGTCCCGGGCCAACGCGCGCAGCCGGTCGGCGGTTTCGGCGTCCGCGGCGCCGGCCATGGACAGTGCCGTCCGGATCCCCGCCGCGGCCTCGGGCAGCAGCGGCGTCGACGTTTCGGCCACCGGGCCGGGCGCCACCCGGCCCAGCCGGTCCACGGTCAGCCCGGCCCGCTCGGCCGTCGCGACCACGGTGCCGAGCAGGGCCTTGGCCCGGTTCAGCCGGTCGGCGTACTCGCTGAGCAACTGGTCGACCTCCAACAGGTCGGGTCGGCCGTCCAGAATCTCGACGCGGAGCCCGTCCAGGGTGCCGTGGGCCCGTTGGGCGGCCGGGCCGGTCCAGGCGCCGGTCAGCCGGTCGGCGGCGCCGCTCAGCTCGCCGGCCCGCCGGTCGAGGGCGTCCAGGCCGGATCGCCAACCGGCCCCGGCCGCCCGCCAGGCCGCCGGATCGACCGACCAGAGTTGTTCGTAGGTGATCATCGCCGGCCGGTCAGCCGACGGGCCGTGCGCTCGTCCGCGGCGTCGTAGCCGGTGGCGGCCGTGCTCAGCGCGTCGGCGGTCGCCCGGGTCCGGGCCACCAGCCCCGCCAGCCGGTCCCGCAACGCGGTCTCCAGCGCGGCCAGGGCGGCCGGCGTGGCCCACCCGGACCCCGGCGCCGCCGGGCGTCCTGGACCCGCCGGCGCCGATCCGCCCGGACCGCCCGAGTCGCCCGAACTCGCCGAGCCGCCCGGACCGCCCGGACCGCCCGAGCCGGCCGATCCGCCCGAACTCACCGAGCCGCCCGAGCCGGGCGGACCAGGCGGCCCGGTCGCCAGCCGATGGCCGATCGCGCGTAGCTCCGCCGCGGCGCTGCGCAGTACGGCGGTACGCACCGAGATGAGGTCGTCAGACATGGGCTCCCCCCAACGGCCTGGAGTTCCGACTGACCGAACGCTAGGCGCCGGAACGGCTCCCGGGCAGCGGCTGTGGACAACGGCGCCGGTACACCGGCCGGCGTTGTCCACAGGGCTTGCCGGCCCGGGTGCCGACCCACTACAGTCGCCGCCCGGTCGAGCAGCCGGACCGTTAGGGTGGGACGGTGATCGTGGCAGTCGGTATCGACATCGTTCCCGTCGATCGCTTCACCCGCGCCCTGGCCCGGACTCCGCTGCTGGCCGACCGGCTCTTCACCGAGGCGGAACGGGTGACCGGGTCGGGCAACCAACGCTCGTCGGAGTCGCTCGCCGCCCGGTTCGCCGCCAAGGAGGCGGTCGCCAAGGCCCTCGGCGCACCCGCCGGGCTGCGCTGGCACGACTGTGAGGTGGTCGCCGATCCGGCCGGCCGACCCTGGCTGGCCGTGTCCGGCACCGTCGCCACGGCGGCCAGCGAACGCGGGGTCAACCACTGGCACCTGTCGCTGTCCCACGACGGCGGTATCGCCTCGGCCATGGTGGTGGCGGAACAATGAGGGCCGCGTGGCGCGTCGCCGACGTACGGGCGGCCGAACGGGCCCTGCTCGCCACCGTGCCGCCGGGCACCCTGATGCACCGGGCCGCCGCCGGGTTGGCCCGCCGGTGCGCGTTGCTGCTGGCCGAGCGGGGCGGCGTGTACGGGGCCCGGGTGCTGCTGCTAGTCGGCAGCGGTGACAACGGTGGCGACGCGCTGTACGCCGGTGCCCTGCTGGCCGGCCGGGGCGCCGCCGTGTCCGCGCTGCTGCTGGCGCCCGACCGGGTACACCGGGACGGGCTCGCGGCGTTGCGGGCGGCCGGTGGCCGTACCGTCGAGGTGTTGCCGACCCGGACGGACCTGGTGCTGGACGGCATCGTCGGGATCGGTGGGCGCGGCGGGCTGCGGCCGGAGGCCGGCCGGCTGGTCGCCGGGCTGGCGGGCCTGGCGGACCGCGGCGGTGCCCGGCCGACGGTGGTCGCCGTCGACGTGCCCAGCGGGGTCGAGGTGGACAGCGGGGACGTGCCGCACTCCGGGGACGGGGTGCCGGCGGCGGTCACCGCGGACGTCACGGTCACCTTCGGCTGCCGGAAACCAGCCCTCGTGGTCGGGCCGGCCGCCGCGCTGGCCGGTCAGGTGGAGCTGGTCGACATCGGACTGGACCCGTGGCTGCGCGCCGAACCCGCGCTGCGGGTTCCCGAGTGGTCGGACATCCGCGACTGGTGGCCGGAGCTGAACGCCGCCGCCGAGAAGTACAACCGGGGCGTGGTGGGGGTGGCCACCGGGTCGGCCACCTACCCGGGCGCCGCCGTGCTGTCGGTGGCCGGCGCGCTGGCCGGCCCGACCGGGATGGTCCGGTACGCGGGTGGCGCGAAGGCCGAGGTGCTGCACCACCATCCGTCGGTGATCGCCACCGAGCGGGTCGCCGACGCCGGCCGGGTGCAGGCCTGGGTGTGCGGCTCGGGGCTCGGCTCGGGCTCGGCGGCGGCCACCGAACTGCGTACCGTGCTCGCCGCGCCGGTCCCGGTGGTGCTGGACGCGGACGGGCTCACCCTGCTGGTCGACGGCTCGGCCGCGGATCGGCTGCGGGACCGGGCCGCGCCGGTGGTGGTCACGCCGCACGACCGCGAGTTCGCCCGGCTCGCCGGCGAACCGCCGGGGACCGACCGGGTGGCCGCCGCGCAACGGCTGGCCGCCTGGATGAACGCAGTGGTCCTGCTCAAGGGGGACCGCACGGTGGTCGCCACCCCGGACGGCCGGGCGTACGTCAACCCGACCGGCAGTCCGGTACTGGCCACCGGTGGCACCGGGGACGTGCTGGCCGGTCTGCTCGGTTCGCTGCTGGCCGCCGGGCTGCCGGCGGAGCGGGCCGCGCTGGCCGCCGCGTACCTGCACGGGCTGGCCGGGCGGGCGGCGGCCCGGCGCGGCCCGGTCACCGCGCCCGACGTGGCGGCCGCGCTCCGCGAGGTGGTACCGGCCGGCGAGCGGACCCCTGGATAGGCTGGGCGCATGTGGCAGGCTGAGGTGCGGATCGATCTCGACGCGATCCGCGAGAATGTGTCGCGGCTCCGGGCCGGCACCACGGCCGAGGTGATGGCCGTGGTCAAGGCCGACGGTTACGGCCACGGCATGCTGCCGGCCGCGCGGGCGGCGCTCGACGGCGGGGCCACCTGGCTGGGCGTCTGCACTCTCGACGAGGCGCTCGCGCTGCGCCGGGCGGGCATCACCGTTCCGGTGCTGGCCTGGCTGCTCGCCCCCGGCCTGCCGCTGCACACCGGCGTCGAGGCGGATGTCGACCTAAACGCCGCGAGCGTCGACCAGCTCGGCGAGCTGGTCACGGCCGCCGAGCGCGCCGGCCGGCCGGCCCGGATCCACCTGAAGATCGACACCGGGTTGTCCCGGGGTGGCGCCACCGCGGCCGACTGGCCGACCCTGGTGGAGGCCGCCGCGAAGGCCGAGGCCGCGGGTCTGGTCGAGGTGGTCGGGGTGTGGAGCCATTTCGTGTACGCGGACGCGCCCGGCCACCCGACCATCGACCGCCAGTTGGCGGCGTTCCACGAGGCGTTGGCGGTGGCCGAGCGGGCGGGTCTGCGGCCCCGCTACCGGCACCTGGCCAACTCGGCGGCCACGCTGACCCGGCCGGACACCCACTTCGACCTGGTCCGACCCGGTATCGCGGTGTACGGGCTGTCCCCGGTGGCCGGCGAGACGTACGGGCTGCGGCCGGCGATGACCGCGCGGGCCCGGGTGACGATCGTCAAGCGGGTGCCGGCCGGCACCGGCGTGTCCTACGGGCACACCTACCACACCGAGCGGGAGACCACCCTCGCCGTGGTGCCGCTGGGCTACGGCGACGGCGTGCCCCGGCACGCCTCGAACGCCGGACCGGTGCGGCTGGCCGGGCGGACCCGGACGATCGCCGGGCGGGTCTGCATGGACCAGATCGTGCTCGACTGCGGCGACGACCCGGTGGCCGCCGGCGACGTGGCGACCCTGTTCGGCAGCGGCGTCGAGGGCGAGCCGACCGCCGACGACTGGGCCGCCGCGGTGGGAACCATCAACTACGAGATCGTCACCCGGTTCGGCGGTGTCCGCGTCCCCCGGGTGTACGACGGGCTCCGCTCATGACCGGGCCGCAGCGGCCGGAGCGGCGCCGCCCGGGAATTCCCGCGCCCCGGCCGGCGGTCCGGATCGCCGGGCTGGTGGGGGCCGCGGTCGGGGTGGCCGCCGCCGGCGTGGCAGCCGGGATCGCCGCGGAGCGGGCCGTGGTGCGCCGGTCCAAGCGGGCGACCGACCCGTACGCGAGCGAGGTGTTCGGCCCGCAGCCGTGCGACGAGGAACTCGTCGTCGAGCTGGTCGACGGCACCGACCTGCACGTCGAGATCGTCCAGCCGAAACGGGTGGATGCCGCCCGGCCGACGCTGGTGTTCGTCCACGGCTTCTGCCTGGACATGGGGACGTTCCACTTCCAGCGCACCGCGCTGGCCCGGCGCGGCGAGTACCGGATGGTCTTCTACGACCAGCCTGGTCACGGCCGGTCCGGGGCGCTGAAGACCGGTGAGTACGACCTGGCCCGGCTCGGCGACGCGCTCCGGAAGGTGATCGACCGGACCGTGCCGGACGGGCCGCTGGTGCTGATCGGGCACTCGATGGGCGGGATGACCATCATGGCGCTCGCCGAGCGGCATCCGGAGCTGTTCGGGGACCGGGTCGCCGGGGCGGTGCTGCTGGCCACCTCGGCGGGGCGGCTGCGGCAGAGCCGGCTGGGCCTGCCCGCCGTGCTGAGCCGGGCCGGTCCACCGCTGCTGGGCCGGGCGGGCGCCCCGCTGCTGCCGGTGCTGGACGGCGCCACCCGGCTGACCGGCGGCGCTCTGGACCGGGCCCGCCAGGCGACCTCGAACGTGGCGTGGCTGTTGACCCGCCGGTACGGCTTCGGCACCGGCCAGCCGAGCCCGGCGCTGGTCTCCTACGTCGAGGAGATGAACAGCCACACCACCACCGAGACGGTGGCCCGCTACCTGCGTACCCTCTATTCGCACTCCCGGTATCCGGCCCTGGCGGCGCTCGCCGGCACGCCCACCCTGGTGATCGTCGGCGACAAGGATGTGATCACGCCGCCCCGGCTCTCCGAGGAGATCGTCCGGCGGTTGCCCGATGCGGAGTTCGTCCTGGTGCCGGACGCCGGGCACGTCGTGATGCTGGAACACGCGGACGCCGTCAACGCGGCGTTGGCGGACTTTCTGACCAGGCTGGAGGCATGATCCGACAGTGCGGACGCTGACCACTGTGGAGGACACGCACGAGTTCGGCCGGCGGCTCGCCGGCCGGCTGCGCGCGGGGGACCTGCTGGTGTTGACCGGGCCGTTGGGCGCCGGCAAGACGGCGCTGGTCCGGGGCATCGGCGCGGGGCTGGGCGTCCTCGGGGACGTCACCTCGCCGACCTTCGTCATCGCCCGGGTACACCGGCCGGACCCCGCCCGGGGCGGCCGGGTCCCGCTGGTACACGCCGACGCCTACCGGCTGGGCGACGCCGCCGACCCACGGGCGGAGATCGACGATCTCGACCTGGACGCCTCGATGGACGAGGCGGTGACGGTGGTCGAGTGGGGTGAGGGCATGGTCGAGCAGTTGGGCGACGCGCACCTGCGGGTCCGGATCGACCGGCGCGACGACGACTCCCGGCTGGTCGAGCTGGAGCCGGTGGGCGGCGACTGGGCGGACCGACTGTCCGGTTTGGACTGAGCCACCGGCTTCGGCCGGGCGATCCGTCGGCCGGGCGATCCGTCGGCCGGGCGATCCGTCGGCCGGGCGATCCGTCGGCCGGGCGATCCGTCGGCCGGGCGGACCGTCGGCCGGGCGGACCGGTGTCGGCCGGCCGTGTCGTACCCCTGGAATAGCCTGCGTCCAGGTGCCCACCCCGGCCACCGCCGTTCCCGGGCACCGCCGTGCCCCTTGCCACCGCCGTCCCCCGGCCACCCGAGCCGACCCCTCCACCCCAGCGACCCCTGCCGAGCCCGACCGGAAAGAGCTGACGATGACCGCACCGGCCCTCGACCTGCCCGCGCTGCTGCCCCCGGCCTGGCGGGCGGCCCTGGCGCCACACCTCGACCCGGCCGGCACGGCCGCGCTGGGCGAGTTCGTCGCCCACGAGTACGCCACCAGGACGGTCTATCCGCCGGTCGAGGACCTGTTCGCGGCGTACCGGCTCTGCGCGCCGGAGGATTGCCGGGTGCTGATCCTCGGTCAGGACCCGTACCACCGGGCGGGTCAGGCGCACGGGCTCAGCTTCAGCGTCCAGCCCGGCGTCCGGGTGCCGCCGTCGTTGCGCAACGTGTTCCGGGAGCTGGCGGCCGATCTGGGCGTCGCTCCGCCCACCAGCGGGAATCTCACCGGCTGGGCGGAGCAGGGGGTGCTGCTGCTGAACTCGGTGCTCACCGTCCGGGAGGGCAGCCCGAATTCGCACGCCGGCCACGGGTGGGAGGCGTTCACCGATGCCACCATCCGGGCCCTGGACGAGCGTGCGCAGCGGATCGTGTTCCTGCTCTGGGGTGGGTACGCCCGCCGCAAGCGCGGCCTGATCACCAACCCGGCGCACGTGGTGCTGGAGGCGGGTCACCCCAGCCCGCTGAACCCGCGCGGGTTCCTCGGCTGTCGCCCGTTCAGCGCCACCAACAAGGCTCTGGCCGACGCCGGTCGGCCCACCATCGAGTGGGACCGGTCAGCCGGCTGACCGTTGCCGGTAGCGGCGCAGCAGGGCCGCGGTCGCGGGGTCCGTGACCTCGACCACGGCCAGCGGCACGACCCGATAGCCGCGCAGCAGTGCCGCCGTAGCGGCTGTGATTCGCCAGCGTGGTTACGCACGGTCAGGGCCCGCCCGGCAGCCAGCCGGACTGTGCGCCGGCCCGGAAAGCTCGGCGCGGGCGGACGGGGATGTCCACGAAGGCGCTGTCCGGGTAGCCGGTCCTGGGTCGGGTTACGCTCGGGCGGAAATCGGCGCGAGTTAGGGTGTTTGCCGTGCTCGTACTCGTGGTGGATTCGTCGACTCCCGCCGTGACGGCCGCGCTGGCCGAGGTGACGGCCGACGGTGTGCTGCTCAGGGCCGAACGGCGGACGGTGGACGCCCGTGCGCACGGCGAGTTGCTCGCCCCGCAGATCGACGGCGTGCTGGCCGAGGTGGGTGCCCGACCAGCGGATCTCGCCGCGATCGTGGCCGGTACCGGGCCCGGTCCCTTCACCGGCCTACGGGTCGGGCTGGTCACCGCCGCCACCATGGGCCAGGTGCTGGACGTACCCACCTACGGGGTCTGCTCGCTGGACGCCATCGGCCGGGCGGCGACCGCCCCCGGCCCCGTCCTGGTGGCCAGCGACGCCCGGCGCCGGGAGGTCTACTGGGCGGTCTACGACGGTGGCGGTGCCCGGCTGGCCGGTCCCGAGGTCGGACCGGCGGAGGCCGCGGTGGCCCGGGCGCGCGAACTCGGCGCGGTCGCCGCGGTGGGCGACGGTGCCTGTCGGTACGCGGACCGGATCGACCTGCCGGTACGGCCCGATCCCCGCTTCCCGCCGGCAGACGCGCTCGCCGAACTGGCCGCGGAGCGGGTCCGGCGCGGCGGGCCCGGCGAACCGCTCACCCCGCTGTACCTGCGCCGGCCGGATGCGGTGGCCGCCACGGCCCGCAAGTCGGTGCTGCCGTGAGCCCGGTCCCGGCATGACCGCCGGCGACCACCGATCCGCGCTGGTCCGACCGGCCCGGATCGTGCCGATGCGGTGGTGGCACATCGACGCCGTGCTGCCGATCGAGGACGACCTGTTCGGCGCCGAGCGCTGGTCCGCCGGGATGTTCTGGAACGAGTTGGCGAACGGTCACCACTACCTGGTGGCGCTGGACCAGCCGGCGACGTCGGCGGCCGGCGGGTCAGGCGAGCGGCCCACGGCTCCGGACGGCGGCGTCGACGTGGTGATCGGGTACGCGGGACTGGCGCTGCAACCGCCGGCCGAGGCGTGGGTGCAGAACATCGCGGTACGCCGGGACCACCAGCGGGCCGGGGTGGGCCGGGCGCTGCTCACCGAACTGCTCCGGGTCGCCGACGCGGCCGGGGTGCGCAGCACCCTGCTGGAGGTGGCCGTGGACAACGCGCCCGCCCAGAAGCTTTATGCCGCGTACGGCTTCGAGCCGATCGGCGTCCGGCGCGGCTACTACCAACCGAGCAACACCGACGCGCTGGTGATGGAGCGACATGGCTGACGAACCGCTGATCCTCGGCATCGAGACGTCCTGCGACGAGACCGGGGTGGGCATCGTGCGCGGGCACACCCTGCTCGCCGACGCGATCGCGTCCAGCGTCGAGGAACACGCCCGGTTCGGCGGTGTGGTGCCCGAGGTGGCCAGCCGGGCCCACCTGGAGGCGATCGTGCCGACCATGCGGCGGGCGCTGGCCGAGGCCGGCGTGACCATCGCGGACATCGACGCCATCGCGGTGACCGCCGGGCCCGGGCTGGCCGGGGCGTTGCTGGTGGGCGTGGCCGCCGCCAAGGGATACGCGCTGGCCGCCGAGAAGCCGGTGTACGGCGTCAACCACCTGGCCGCGCACGTCGCCGTGGACACGCTCGAACACGGTCCCCTGCCCGAGCCGGCCGTGGCGCTGCTGGTCTCCGGCGGGCACTCCTCGCTGCTGGTGGTGGACGATCTGGCCCGTGGGGTGACCCCGCTGGGTGCCACCATCGACGACGCGGCCGGCGAGGCGTTCGACAAGGTGGCCCGGCTGCTCGGGCTGCCGTTCCCGGGCGGGCCGCCGATCGACCGGGAGGCACGGGCCGGTGACCCCGCCGCGATCGCCTTCCCGCGCGGGTTGACCGCGCGTAAGGATCTCGACGCGCACCGGTACGACTTCTCGTTCTCCGGTCTGAAGACGGCGGTGGCCCGCTGGGTGGAGGCCCGCGAGCGGGCCGGTGAACCGGTGCCGGTGGCGGACGTGGCCGCCTCGTTCCAGGAGGCGGTGTGTGACGTGCTGACCGCCAAGGCCGTCGACGCCTGCCGGGCGCACGGCATCGAGACCCTGGTGATCGGCGGCGGGGTCGCGGCGAACTCCCGGTTGCGGGCGGTGGCCGAGGAGCGCGCCGCCCGGTACGGCATCCGGGTCCGGGTGCCGCGGCCGAAGCTGTGTACCGACAACGGGGCGATGGTGGCGGCGCTCGGGTCGCACCTGGTGGCCGCCGGGGTGGCGCCGAGTCGGCTCGACCTGCCGGCCGACAGCGCGCTGCCGCTGACCACGGTCAGCGTGTGACCCTGGTGCCGGTTGAGACGAGGAGGACGGATCCGGTGATCGTGCGGATGTGGGAGGCGCGGGCCGAGCCGAAGGGGTTCGCGGAGCTCATCTCGTGGGTGTGTGAGACCGGGCTGCCCGAGTTCGAGCACGATCCTGGACATGTGAGCAGCGAGGTCTTCTCGTCCACCGACGACCGGGTGGTGGTCATCTCGAAGTGGCGCGGCCAACCCCGCCGGATGGCGGACCCGCCGGTGCTGCTGGTCGCCCGCCCGCCGCACGAGTGGGACTTCACCCCCGTCGACCGCTGAAAGGAAGGGCACCTTCTTATCGCTTTCTGTATAGGAAGGGGCCCTTCCTAACGCGACGCTGACCCCACAGGGCGGGGACGTCAACGGTCGGGGTGCCACGGTCAGCGGCGGATCAGGCGTACCGTCGCGACGCCGCCGGCCGCGAGTGCGGCGATCAGCACCACCCAGACCAGGTTGCTGTTGACCGGGGAGTCCGAGCCGGCGTTCGCGCGGGCCCGGGCGAACATCCCCTCGTTCTGCATGGCGGGTACGGCCGGTGGTGGTAGCTCGGCGTACCGGACCAGCCCGGTGCTCTCCAGCATCTTCATGTGGTTCATCACGAAGATGTTGGCCGCGTCCGCCAACTTGCGCACCTCGTCGTTCCGGGTGCTGGCCCGGACCGCGCCGATCACCGGGAAGATCTTGCCGTGCGCGACGCGGAGCCGGGTGACGAACGTCTGGTCGAACCGGTCACCCTCGGCCTTCTGCATCTCGGTGAGCCAGCCCTGCTGGTCGGGTCGCGGTGTCGGGGGGATCCGTACGCCGAGCTTGTTGGCGGTGTCCACCACCATCTGGTCCAGTTCGACGTGCTGCTGGGCGATCATGGCGCCCACCTCGCGTACCCGTTGCCGTTTGCCCTTCTCGGCGGCCATCTGGCCGGCTGGCATCTCCCACAGCCCGGCCTGGCGTACCCCGTCCAGCAGCGACTGGTCGGCGGCGTTCAGTTGGGCGGGCGCCGGCTCCGCGGGGGCCGCCGACGGCAGCAGCACCATCCCGGCGATCAGGCCGGCCACGGCCGCGGCGACCCATCGGGCCGGTCCCGGCCGGCTGGCGCCGGTCCGCGCGGGTCCGGGGGTACGTCGAGCTCTTCTGGCCGGCATTGCGCGCCACCACCTCTTGAGGTCCGGGGTCCGTCGGGTGGTGGTACGGGCCGGTTGGTCGATCCGTTCATCCATACATGTTTTTTTCCGCACCGCCTCCGGTCGGGACCGGCTTCTCCGGGAGGTCCCCGGACCGGGCCCACCGGGCCCACCAGTCCGGTTCGGACGGTTCGCCGGCCGCCCGCACCAGTGCGTCGACGAGACCGGCGGGCGAGCGCGCGGCGTCGGGTGGCACGACCGCCAGCAACCGGGACAGTTCCGCCGTGCGCTGCCGCACGATCTCGGCGACGAGGTCCCGGCCGGCCGCGGCGAGCAGCAGCCAGGAGACGCGCCGGTCGCCGTGCAGGCGGTACCGGGCCAGCAGGCCGCGCCGGACCAGCCGGTCGCCGGTACGGCTGACCGTGGACGGGTGTACGCCCAGGTCGGTGGCGAGGTCGACGGTGCGCCGCGGGCCGCTGCCGGCGAGCAGCACGAGCATCCGGTGCTGGGTGAGGGTGAGTTCGACGTCCAGTCCCGCGACGGTGCGGGCGGTGATGCCGACGGCCACCCGGCTCAACGCGGACAGCCCCTCGGTCAGCCGGGTCAGCTCTGCCTCCCGGGGATCGGTTCCGGCCGGAGGCTTGGAGACGTCCTGGCTCATCGGCGCATCGTCGCACGGTCCGGCGGCAACTACGCCGGTGCCAAGGCTCCGCACCATGGCGCCTCGGCCGCGCGACGATGGGTCAGGTGTTGCAGAGAACTGTTTGCAAAGATATCTTTGCAATCATGTCTTGGGAACGGGTACGTCCGGACGCGACGTCGCTGCGCGGCCTCGCCCATCCGCTGCGGGTGAAGATGCTGATCATGCTCCGCGAGGACGGGCCGGCCACCGCCACGCTGCTGGCGGACCGACTGCGCCAGTCGACCGGGGTGACCAGCTACCACCTGCGGCAGCTTGCGCAGTACGGGTTCGTGGTCGAAGACCCGGACCGGGGGGCCGGCCGGGAGCGATGGTGGAAGGCCGCGCACCGCGGCACCACCCTGGACGGCGCCGTCCGCCGGGAGGCGCCGGTCGAGACCGAGATCTACCTGCGGGCGATCGCGGCGCTCTACGCCGACCGGATGGACCACTGGCTCAGCGAGCTGCCGGCGATCGGCGATGAGTGGGAGCACACCGGAACCCTCAGCGACATGCGTCTGCGACTGACCGCGCAGGAGTCCCGGGACCTCAAAGCCGCCATCGACGCGCTGATCGAGCGGTACCGGCGGGACGATCCCGACGAGCCCGCCCCGGCCGGCGCCGAGCGCGTGGTGGTGCAGTGGCAGGTGATGCCGTTCCTGCGCCCCGACGAGCCGACCGACGAGGCCGCCGCCGGACCGACCGACGGGGTGACCCCGTGACGGCGGGCCGCCGAGGCGACCTCGTCAGTGGGCGTGGCGGCCTGATCGGGCTGCTCGCCGCCGAGACGGTGTCCCGGATCGGCAGCCGGATGTCGATGGTGGCCCTGCCCTGGTTCGTACTGGTGCTGACCGGCAGCCCGGCCAGGGCCGGCGTCATGGCGTTCGCCGAGATGCTGCCGTACGTCCTGGCCAGCGCTCTTGGCGGTCCGTTGCTGGACCGGGTGGGGGTGCGGCGAGCCAGCGTCACGGCCGACGCGGTCAGCGCGGTCGCGGTGGCGGGCATCCCGTTGCTGTACCGGGAGGGGCACCTCGGGTTTGGCACCCTGCTGGTGGCGGTGGCCGTCGCCGGACTGCTACGAGGGCTGGGCGACACCGCCAAGCTGGCCATCTTCGGGGCGGTGGTACCGGTGTCGAGGATCGACCTGACCCGGGCCACCGGCCTGCACGACGGGCTCAACCGGCTGTCCGGGATGCTCGGCGCTCCGCTGGCCGGCCTGCTCATCGCGGTCCTGGACGCGCCGACCGTGCTGCTGTTGGACGCGGCCACCTTCGCCTTCGGCGCGCTGGTCGTGCTCGGCACCGTGCCCGGGTCGGAGCGTACCCGGGCGGAACCGGTCGCCGACGGCCGGCGGGAACCCTACCTGACCTCGCTGCGCGCGGGCTGGTCCTTCATCCGGCGGGATCGGCTCGTGCTGGGAATCAGCCTCATGATCGTGCTGACCAACCTCTTCGACCAGGCGTACTCGTCGGTCCTGGCGCCGGTGTGGGCCCGCGACGTGGTCGGTTCGGCGGCGGCGCTGGGCGTCCTGTTCGGGCTCACCGGGCTGGGGGCGGTGCTCGGGAACATCGTCTTCGTGGCCGTGGCGCCCCGGGCACCACGCTGGGCCGTCTACGCCTTCGGCTTCCTGATCGGTGGATCGCCGCGGATCTTCGCCACCGCGTTCTCCTCCGACACCTGGGTGGTCTACCTGGTGACCTTCTGCGCGGGGGTGGCGCTGGCCGGGCTCAACCCGATCCTCGGCGCGGTGCTGTTCGAGCGGGTGCCCGAGGGCATGCGTACCCGGGTTCTCGGCATGTCCCAGGCGATGTCCTGGGCCGGTATCCCGGTCGGCGGCCTGGCCGGCGGCGCGCTGGTCGAGTGGATCGGCCTGCGCCCCAGCCTGGTGGTCTTCGCGACGCTGTACCTGGCGGCCACGCTGCTGCCGTTCGTGGATCGGACCTGGCGCCGGCTCGACGACCGGCCACCCGCCGCCGAGACCGCTGAGGCCGAACCGGGCCGGCCACCCGCTGCGGTCGAACCGGGCCAGCCGCCCGCTGCGGCCGAACCGGGCCGGCCACCCGCTGCGGCCGAACCGGTCCAGCCGCCCGCTGCGGCCGAACCGGTCGAATCAGGGCAGCCGCCCGCCGAGGTGGGTCCGTCGGCGGGGGAGCCGGGGTCGTCGTCCGCCGAGCCGGGGCCGGCGGTGGACAGGGCCCCGGCCCGGTCCGGTTGAGGTCAGCCGGCGGCGATCGGCGCGGTGACCGCGTCGGTGAGTCGGATCAGGTCGGCCGGGGCGAGTCGCAGTTGCAGTCCGCGCCGACCCGCCGAGACGTACATCTCGGGCAGTTGTTCCGCCGAGGAGTCGACCACGGTCGGCAGGCGCTTTCGCTGGCCCAGCGGGCTGATGCCGCCCCGGACATACCCGGTGGTCCGCTCGGCGAGTGCCCGGTCGGCCAGGGCAGCCCGCTTGCCGCCCAGCGCGGTGGCCAACGCCTTGAGGTCCAACTCCCCGGTCACCGGCACGACCGCCACGGCGAGCCGGCCGTCCACCTCGGTCACCAGCGACTTGAACACCCGCGCGGCGGGTACGCCGAGCGCCGCCGCCACCTCGGCACCGTAGTGCGGCGTGTCCGCCGGTACGTCGTACGGGTGGACGCTGTGTGTCACCCGCTGCCTGGTCAACAGCGCCGTCGCCGGTGTTCCGTGTCCCGCCACAGCCACCGAACCTACCCGGGACCGGGTCGCCCGGAATCCACCGGCTGACCGATCAGCACGGTCGGCGCACCGGCGACCCGGGTGAGCACCAGGCTGGCCCCGTCCGGGCCGGCCAGCCGGAGATCCCGGCGCAGTCGTTCGGGCACCAGCGCCGAGCCGCGCTTGAGGATCTCCACCCGACCGACACCCCGGTCCCGCAGCAGTGCGCGCAGCCGCTTCAGCGAGAACGGCAGCACGTCGCTGATCTCCAGGCACCGGGCGAACGGGGTCGGTACGGCACGGTCGGCGTACACGTAGGCGATCTCCGGGTCGGCGAGGTTGCCGTCGACGGTCGCCGCGAACTCGGCGACCAGCCGGGCCCGCAGCACCGCACCGTCCGGGTCGTACAGGAAGCGGCGGACCGGCCCGACGGGCGCGTCGACCCTGCCGTCACCGGTCAACTGCCGGTCCCTTGCCACTCCGGAGGCGCCAGGCGGGGGCCCTTCCCGGCCGAGCAGGGTGGCGCGGCGGGGGACCTCGGCGAGCGGGCCACACCAGAGCGTCGCCTCGACGAGATCACCGGCCACGCTCACCCACTCCGCCTCGGCACCCGACGGGATCAGCGCGTGGTCGAGCCCGGGGGCCACCTTGAGGACCGTGCGCGGCACCCGCTCGGTGAGCGCGGTCACGAAGCTCCACGGTGGCGAGTAGGCGTCCGGGTCGAAGATCCGCCGGGTGCCGGCGCGGCGGGCCGGGTCGCAGAACACCGCGTCCACCCCCGAGATGTCGTACCCGGTCGCGTCGCCGCACTCGACGGTGAACCGGTCGGCCAGCCCGAGCGCCGCCGCGTTGGCCGCGGCCAACGCCGCGGTGACCGGGTCGGCCTCGACGCCGTACACCCGGATGCCGATCCGGGCCGCGGCCAGCGCGTCAGTGCCGAGCCCACAACCCAGGTCGGCCAGCGTGCGTACCCCGGCGGCGCGCAGCCGGCGGGCGCGCCGGTCGGCCACGACGGGCCGGGTGGCCTGTTCCAGGCCGGGCCGGGTGAACCACATCCGGGCGGCGGCCGGGCCGAACTTTCCCACCGCGCGTCGGCGCAGCTCGGCCTGGGTGAGCGCGGTGGCGGCCAACCCGGCCGGTACGCCGGTGGCCCGCAGCGCGGCGGCCGCGGTCAGCGGGTCGCCGCCGGCCACCTCGGCCGCCGCCGCGAGCGCGGCCAACCCTTCAGCGGTACGCAGCGCGGCGAACTGGTCGAGATCCACGTTGTCATTCTGCTCAGCCGCCCGCCCGCCTCCGCCCGGACCCGAGGGTCCGGACCAGCCCACCCACGTCCGGTTGAACCACATCGCGTCCAAGCGGACCGAGGTGGGGCACCCCAGCCGTGTCGGGATCAAGCCTGACGGCGCCCGAGTGGGCTCGGAGTGGGGGCAACTCGGCCGTGTCGGGATCAAGCCTGACGGCGCCCGAGTCGGCTCGGAGTGGGGGCAACTCGGCCGTGTCGGGATCAAGCCTGACGGCGCTCGAGTCGGCTGGGGTGGGGGCAGCCCAGCCGCGTCGGGATCAAGCCTGACCGCCCAGAGCGGCTGGGCTGCCCCC